>JBJMWH010000001.1:0-3308 GCA_045810245.1 Burkholderiales bacterium
TGGTCTACAGCCTCGCCTACGGCGACCAACCCGCGCTCATCTGCGACCTCGTCGATTGGGCGCGCGCGGCGGGCTTCCCGGTGGTTGCCGCGGGCCGCGGCCACAAGTGGCTGCCGCAATACTCGCAATCGACGCCCGACACGGTATGGGGCTACTACGGCCTCACGCCGGAGCAGGCGCAGGCGGGCGGGCTCAACCCGAAGATGTTCAACTCGTTCCTCGACGGCTCGAAGCCGGCGATCGAGACGACTGCGGTGTGCAACGCCACCGGGCTCACGCCGGCGCCGGAAGGGTTGCTGTACCCGCCCGGATCCGTGGATGACATTCCGTCGTTGATGAGACCAAGAGAAGAAGGCGGCGTGCTGCACCACAAAGGCCAAGTGGAGGTGGTCTCGTCGCTGCGCACTGATGGCACGCCGATCGATTACGACATCCGCTTCGGCGTCTGGGTGGTGTTCGAGGGCGACTCCGAGTACATCCGGCGCTGCTTCATGGAATACGGCGTGAAGACCGATCCCTCCAGCCGCTATGCCTGCATGTACAAGCGCTGGCATCTCATCGGACTCGAGGTCGGCATCTCGGTGGCAAGCGTCGGCCTGCGGCGCGAGCCTACGGGTTGTGCGACCGGTTGGCGCGCCGATGCCGTGGCAATTGCAAAACGTGAGCTGAAAACTGGAGAAATGCTCGACGGCGAGGGCGGGTACACCGTGGTCGGAAAGCTCATGCCGGCGCAGGCTTCGCTCGCGCAGGCCTGCCTGCCGCTCGGGCTCGCGCACGGCTGGAAAGTGCTGCGGCCGATCGCCGCGGGACAGCCGGTCAGGTGGAGCGACGTCGCCTTCGACGCCAACTCGACCGCGGTGCGCGTGCGGCGCGAGATGGAGCAGGCTTTCGCCGTGCAGCGCGCGGCGGCGTAGCTTCGTCGACGACGCTCAATCCGCGCTGATGCCCGCCGCCTTGATGAGGCGGCCCCAGCGCTCGACTTCCTCGCGCACGAATTTCCCGAGGTATTCCGGGCTGCGCCGCTCGGGCGCGACGATCTCGAGGCCGAGATCCTCCAGGCGCTTGCGCAGCGACGGATTGTCGAGCATGGCGTTCATCGCGCCGTTCAGGCGGCGCACGATCGGCTCGGGCGTTCCCTTCGGCAGGAAGAACGCGTTCCACACGCTCGCCTCGACCCCGGGGAGGCCCTGCTCGCCGCTCGTCGCGAGCTGCGCCACGACTGCCGCGCGCTTTGCCGCCATCAGCGCGATGCCTTTCACCGTCTGCGCGTTGACCTGCGCCGAGCCCGCCTGGATGGTGTCGCACATGTAGTCGATGCGTCCGGCGATCAGGTCCTGCATCGCCGGGCCGGCGCCGCGATAGGGAATGTGCGTGACGTCGATGCCGAGCGCGCGGTTGAGCAGCACGCAGGGCAGGTGCGTCCCGGAGCCGACGCCGGCCGAGCCGAACTGCATTTTCTTCTGGTTGGCCTTGGCATAGGCGATGAACTCTCGCAGGCCGCTGACCGGCAGGTCCTTGCGCGCGATGAGGATGCGCGGCGACTCGGTCGCAAGCCCGACCGGCGCGAAATCGGCTGCCGCATCGTAGAGCGGGCTCTTGTACAGCGACTGGTTGTACGCGTGCGTGCCGGTGTTGCCGATGAGAAACGTGTAGCCGTCGGGCGCGGCCCGCGCTACGCGCAGGCTCCCGGCCATGCCGGCGGCCGCGCCGATGTTCTCGACTACGACCGATTGTCCGAGCAGTTCCCCGAGGCTCTGGGCCTGGATGCGCGCGCTCGAGTCGATGCCGCCGCCCGGAGCGAACGGCACCACGAGGGTCAGCGGCCGAGCGGGCCAGGCCTGTGCGCCTGCGACCCCGCTCAGGCCGAGCCCTGCAACGACGACTGTGAGCAGTGCGAGCGTGTGCCTCATCCTTCCTTGAAGACTTCCCGGGCGCAGCGGAAGGCAACCACCGCGGCCGGAACGCCGCAATAGATCGCGACCTGCAGGAACACCTCCTTGATCTCTTCCTTGCTGAGGCCGTTGTTGAGCGCGCCGCGGATGTGGAGCTTGAGCTCGTGCTCCTTGCCGAGCGCGCACAGCATGCCGAGATTCAGGACCGAGCGTGTCTTGCGCGGCAGCCCCGGCCGGTTCCAGATGTCGTTCCAGCAGTACGTGTTCAGCAGCTCGGCGAACTCCTCGGTGAACTCGTCGACGCCGGCCATCGCCTTGTCGACGTAGCCCGCGCCGAGCACCTCGCGGCGCGTTTTCAATCCCGAGTCGTAGCGCTGCTTGTGTTCCCGCTTGTCCATGCGTTCCTCCGGATGCGTTGATCCTTGGTTGGAGGTCGACTATACAATAGTGAATGGAGATCAAGTCGCTGCACCACGTCGCGTACCGCTGCCGCGACGCGAAAGAGACCGCCGACTTCTACACCAGGGTGCTCGGCCTCGAGTACGCGATGGCGCTCGCCGAGGATCACGTGCCGAGCACCCGCGAGCCGCATCCGTACATGCACGTCTTCTTCCGCATGGACGACGGCAGCTACGTTGCTTTTTTCGAGCTGCCCGACTCGCCGGAGATGGGCCGCGACGCCAACACCCCGGCCTGGGTGCAGCACCTCGCGCTGCGCGTCGCCGACGAGGAGACGCTGGCGAGGAGCAAGGCGCGCATCGAGTCGCACGGGATCGAGGTGCTCGGCCCCGTCGACCACGGCATGTGCAAGTCGATCTACTTCTTCGATCCCAACGGCCACCGCCTGGAGCTCGCGGTGGACACGATGACCCCCGAGATGCGCCAGCGCCTGTCGGCCGTCAGCCAGCCGATGCTCGACGAATGGTCGCGCACCAAGAAGGCGCCGCGCCACGCCGACTGGGTGCACAAGAAGTGATCTGAAGGCTGCCGGCGTCCATGCCTGTCGCGCTCGTGATCGCGGTCGGCTTCGCCGTGCTGTTCGTCGGCGGGGGCGCGCGCTTCGCCGTCGGGCTCATCTTCAAGCCGATGGTCGACGAGCTGGGCTGGGCGCGCGGCGAGCTCGGCCTGGCCGTGGGTCTCTATCTCGTGGTCTCGGCCTTCGCCACCTTCATCGCGGGGAGGCTCGCCGACCGGATGGACGCGCGCGCGCTGCTTGGCGCCGGCACGCTCCTCGGCGGCATCGGGATCGGGCTCATGAGCCTGGTGTCGGCGCCATGGCAGGCGATGCTCCTATACGGCGTGATCTTCGCGATCGGCAACGGCACGGCTTCGCTCACCACGGTGGGCGTCGTGGTCACACGCTCGGTGCCGCGGCGCGCCGGGCACGCCAACGCGGCGGTGATCTCCGGCACGAGC
>JBJMWH010000002.1:0-5135 GCA_045810245.1 Burkholderiales bacterium
TGAAGCGCACGTCGCCCTGGACGCTGTCGCGCCCAACGCCCTCGACACGCACCGGACCGCCGCCGATCGCCCCGGCGGCGAGGAAGTAGGACGCCGAGGAAGCATCGCCCTCGACCGTGATCCTGCCGGGGCTCACGTAGCCTCGTCCTGGTATCTCGAAAGAGCTCCAGCCATGGCGCCGGACTTCGATGCCGAAGCGGCGCATGCTGTTGAGGGTGATCTCGACGTAGGGCTTGGAGACCAGCGCGCCCTCGACGTCGATGCGCCAAGCCGACCCGGCGAGCGGCAGCGCCATGAGCAACGCGCTCACGAACTGCGAGGACACGTCGCCTTTCACTCTCACCGTCTCGGCGTGGACGGCCCCGGGGTGGATGAGGAGCGGCGGAAAGCCATCCTTCCCGGCGTAATCGATGCGCGCGCCGATGCCGCGCAGCGCATTCACCAGGTCGGCGATCGGACGCTCGTGCATGCGCGGCACGCCGGACAGGCGATAGTCGCCGTTGGAAAGAGCGAGCGCAGCGGTGAGCGGGCGAAACGCGGTGCCGGCGTTGCCGAGGAAGAGCTCGGCCTTCTTGACCGGGAATGTCCCTCCGGCACCCAGGATCCGGTTCTCTTTGGAGTGAACCCCAAGCTTGGCCAGCGCCTGTTGCATGACGCGCGTGTCATCCGCGTCGAGCAGGCCACCGATCTCGGTTTCGCCTTGCGCGAGCGCAGCGAGGAGCAGCACCCGGTTTGAAATGCTCTTCGAGCCCGGCAGCTGCACGCTTCCGCGCGCGCGGCCGAGCGACTTCAGCTCGATTGAATCCATCGCTCGCGCGCCTCGCGCGCCTCGGCGAACACTTTCTCCAGCCCGGCGCCGTCGGCGGCCTCGAGCAGCCTGCGCACGGCCTGCAGCTTTTCGCCGTACCGGTCGAGCTCGGCGAGCAGCCGGTCGCGGTTCGCGAGGCAGATGTCGCGCCACATTTCCGGGTGGCTCGAAGCGATGCGCGTGAAGTCGCGGAACCCCCCTGCGGCATAGCCGAAAAGCTGCGCGCCGTCGTCGCGTGAGGCGATCTCGTGCACCAGCGCATACGCCAGCACGTGCGGCAGATGGCTCACCGCGCCGAGAATCGCGTCGTGCTCGTCGGGCGTCATGCGCGTGACGTCGGCGCCGCACGCCGACCAAGCATCATCTATTTTCTTGATGCTGGGTTCGGAGTTTTCAGGCAGCGGCGTCAGCACCACGCGTTTTTTTTGAAACAGCGCGGCGCTCGCGGCGCCGGCGCCGCTTTTCTCGCCGCCGGCGATCGGATGAGCGGGTACGAACTGGCCGATCTTGCGCCCGAGCGCGGCGCGCGCCGCCGCGACCACGTCGCGCTTGGTACTGCCGCCATCGGTCACGACAGCCTTCGGGCCGAGCACCGAGGCGACGTCGCGAAACAGCTTCGGGAACTGCGCCAGCGGCGCGGAGAGCAGCACGAGGTCGGCGCCATGCGCGGCGGCGACCGCGTCCGCGGCGATCGAATCGATGACGCCGCGCTCCAGGGCGAGCCTGAGGTTCGCGCTGTTGCGGCCCGCGCCCGCCACGTGGGCGCAGGCGCGAGCCTCCTTGAGCGCCAGCGCGAACGAGCCGCCGATCAGCCCGACGCCCAGGATCGCGACGCGCTCGAAGAGCATCTAGCCTCGCTTCATTCCCGCAGGCTCGCCGCGAGCGCGGCGAGAAACCTTTCGTTCTCGGCCGCCGTCCCGACGGTGACGCGCAGATGCTCGGGCAGGCCGTAGCCGCCCACCGGCCGCACGATCACGCCGCGGCGCAGGAGGCGCTTGAAGATCTCCGCCGCCTTGCCGACATGGACCGCGAGGAAGTTGCCGTACGAAGGAATGTAATCCCGCCCGAGGCCGCGAACCCCTTCCTCGAGCTGGCGCATGCCGCTGAGATTGACCGCGTAGCTGCGGGCGACGAACTCCATGTCGTCGAGCGCGGCCGCCGCGGCGGCGAGCGCGATGCTGTTCACGTTGAAGGGCTGGCGCACCCGATTCATCACGTCGGCGACCGAGGGATGGGCGAGCGCATAGCCCACGCGCAGGCCGGCGAGGCCGTAGGCCTTGGAGAAGGTGCGGGTGACGACGAGATTCGGGTGGCGCTTGAGCCACTTCACCGGGTCGGCGCGCAGGTCCGCGCCGATGTACTCGTTGTAGGCCTCGTCGAGCACCACCAGCACGCGCTCGGGCACCTTGCGCAGGAACGCCTCGAGCTCGTCGGGCCGCGCGAAGGTTCCGGTCGGGTTGTTGGGGTTCGCCGCCCAGACGACGTAGGTCTCGTCGTCCACCGCGCGTGCCATCGCCTCGAGGTCGTGGCCGAAGCTCTTCGCCGGCACCACGATCGAGCGCGCGCCGCGCGCCTGCGTGGCGAGCGGATAGACCGCGAAGGCGTGCTGCGACATCACCGCGGCGCGGCCCGGCCCGAGGAACGCGGCCGCCACCAGCTCGAGCACGTCGTTCGAGCCGTTGCCGAGCACGATGCAGGACGGCTCGACGCCGTAGCGCCCGGAAAGCGCCTGCTTCAGCTCGAAGCCGCTGCCGTCCGGGTAGCGCGCGACTTCGGCAAGCGCGCGCTCGATCGCCGCGCGCGTGCGCGGGCCGGTGCCGAGCGGATTCTCGTTCGACGCCAGCTTGATGACGTTCTCTTCCTTGAGGCCGAGCTCGCGCGCCACCTCGGAGATCGGCTTGCCCGGCTGGTACGGCGCGATCGAACGCACGTACGAGGGCGCAAGTTCACAAAGGTCGATCAGCATTTCCTTCAGGATACGGCAACCGGGTACGAGCCCAGGATCTTGAGGTAAGGCGCCTTGGCGCGCAGCGCGGCGAGCGCCTGCGCGACGTGGACGTCGTTCTGGTGGCCTTCGACGTCGATGAAGAAGAGGTATTCCCACAGCGCGGTGCGCGCGCGCGCCGGGCGCGACTCGATGCGGCTCATGCTCACGCCATGGGCGGCGAGCGGGCTGAGGAGCGCGTGCACTGCGCCGGGCTTGTTCTCCGCCGACATGACGAGCGAGGTGCGGTCGCGGCCGCTCGGCGCGGGATCGAGCTTGCCGAGCACCAGAAAGCGCGTCGTGTTGTTGGGATCGTCCTCGATCGAGCGCGCGAGCGCGGCGAGGCCGTAGCGTTCGCCGGCGGCCTGCCCCGCGATCGCGGCGGCGCCCGGGTCCTGCGCCGCGCGCTGCGCCGCCTCGGCGTTCGATGCGACCGGCACCCGCGCGACGTTCGGCAGGTTCTGCGCCAGCCAGCCGTTGCACTGTGCCAGCGATTGAGAATGCGAATACACCTTGCGGATCGAAGCGAGGCTCGCTTCTTTCGACAGCAGATTTTGTTGAACCCGAAGCTCGACCTCGCCGCAGATGCGAAGCGGCGTGGTGACCAGCAGATCGAGCGTGCGCCCCACCACGCCCTCGGTGGAGTTCTCGGCCGGCACGACCGTGAACTGCGCGGCTGCGGACTCGCAGCGCCGAAACGCCTCGTCGACCGAGGCGACCGGCACGGCGTCGACCGCGGCGCCGAAGTGCTTGCGCACGGCCTGCTCGCTGAAGGTGCCCTCGGGCCCGAGGTAGGAAACGCGGATCGCCTCCTCCAGGCCGCGGCAGGCCGAGATGATCTCGCGAAACACCGCGCTCATCTTTTCGCCGGCGAGAACGCCATTTCTTTTCGCCACCCGCTGCAGGATCTGGCTCTCGCGCTCGGGGCGGTACGCGGCCGCGCCGGCCTTGAGCTCGCCGATCTTCTTCGCCTGCGCGGCGCGGCGCTCGATCAGCGCGGCGAGCTCGTCGTCGAGCCGGTCGATCTCCTGGCGAATCTTGTCGAGCTCGTCAGCCATCTGCTCTAAGGCGGCATCTAGCCATCTACTGGAAGATAGCGTACCGAAAGGACACCGTTGAGGGCCGCCAGCTCCTTGATCACGTCGCTGGGCACCGGGCTGTCGGAATCGACCAGCGTGTAGGCCATCTCGCCCTTGGACTTGTTCAGCATGTTGTGGATGTTGATCTTGCGCCGGCCGAGGGCGTGCGAAATGCTGCCGAGCATGTCGGGCACGTTGGCGTTGGCGATGGCGAGCCGGAAAGGCGCCTCGCGCGGCATCGCCGCGTCGGGAAAGTTGACCGCGTTCTGCAGGTTGCCCTGCTCCAGGTACTCGCGCAGCTGGTCGACCACCATGATGGCGCAGTTGTCCTCGGCTTCGCGGGTCGAGGCGCCGAGGTGCGGCAGCGCGATGACGCCCGGATGCCCGAGCAGGGGCCCGGTGGGGAAGTCGGTCACGTACCACTTGAGGCCATGGCTTTTCAGCCCCTTCGCCACGGCGTCCTCGGCCACGATGCCTTCGCGCGAGAAGTTGAGCAGCACCGCGCCGTGGCGGAAGTGCTCGATGTTCCGGGCGTTGATGAGGTGGCGGGTCTTCTCGCCGAGCGGCACGTGCAGGCTGACGAAATGGCTGGTCTTGATCAGCTCGTCGATCGACGCGGCGCGCTTCACCTGCGAAGGCAGGCTCCACGCCGCCTCCACGGTGATGTGCGGATCGTAGCCCTGCACGTTCATGCCCAGGCGGATGGCGGCGTCGGCCACCAGGCTGCCGATCTTGCCCAAGCCCACCACGCCGAGCGTGTGGCCGGGCAGCTCCAGGCCGGCGAACTGCTTCTTGCCGTCCTCGACCCTGGATTCCAAGTCTTCGTTTTTCAACTGGCGTACGAAATCCAGGGCGGGGGCGAGATTTCTGGCCGCGATCAGCATCCCCGCGAGCACCAGCTCCTTCACCGCATTGGCGTTGGCCCCGGGCGCGTTGAACACCGGGATGCCGCGCTTGGAGAGCGCCGCCACCGGGATGTTGTTGACCCCGGCGCCGGCGCGGCCTACCGCGCGCAGCGATGCTCCGAACTCGTAGCGCTGCAGGTCCTGCGAGCGCACCACGATCGCGTCGGGGTCGGCCGCCTCCTTCACCACCGTGTAGTGCTCGGGCGGAAAGCGCCGCAAGCCGACCAGGGCGACGTTGTTGATGACCAGGATTTCGGATTTCTTGGGGCGCGCCTTAGGCATGACGCGCTTCAAACTCTTTCATGTACTGAACGAGGCACTGCACCCCTTCGATCGGCATCGCGTTGTAGATCGACGCC
>JBJMWH010000003.1:0-7137 GCA_045810245.1 Burkholderiales bacterium
ACCGCCACCGCGAGGGCGATCAACACTGTCTTTGTCCACATGGGGTCCTCCCCGAGTTCTTGTGCTGCCGATTCTAGGTGCGGCGCTCGCGAAACGCGGTGACGCTTTACCGTTCCTCGTCGATCCAGTGCTCGAGGCGACCCAGTCGCTCGATCTCGATCTCGACCCGGTCGCCGGGCTGGAGGAATTCGTTGCGCCCCGCCCCGACGCCGGCGGGGGTGCCGGTGAGGATCAGGTCGCCGGGGTGCAGCGTGGCAATGCTCGACAGGTGCGAGATTTGCTCGGCGGTCGAGAAGATCATCCGGCTGGTGTTCGAGTCCTGCTTCAGGGCGCCGTTCACCCACAGCCGGATGGCGAGGCGCTGGGGATCGGGCACCTCGGCGGCCGGCGTGATCCACGGACCGAGCGGACAGCTGCCTTCGAAGCCCTTGTGTGCGGTCCAGTCGAAATGGAACGGGTTCCCTGGAGGCAGCGCGCTGCGCCGCGAAAGGTCGCGCGCGGAAAGATCGTCCGCAATGGTGTAGCCGGCGACGTAATCGAGCGCCTTCTCGACCGCAACATTGCGCGCCGGCCTGCCGATGACCGCGGCGAGCTCGGCTTCCCAGTCGAGCTTCTGCGAGCCGCGCGGTCGCGCGACCCGGGAGCGCGGCCCGACCACGCAGGTGCGTGGCTTGATGAAGAACCAGGGCTTCAGCCCGAGCGCGCGAGGATCCTGCGGCAACGGCAGATTCTGCGCGCGCGCCATCTCGGCGACGTGGTCGCCATAGTTGGCGCCGGCGCAGTAGATCGTTCCGGGATAAAGGAGCGGGGCATGCAGCGTCGCATCGCCGAGAGGGATGCCTTTGCCCTGCGGATTGGGCGAAGCGAGATTCGCGAGGAGCTCCTGAATGGTGGCGCTCGGCGCTTCGAAGACGCGCTCGCCCGAGAGAAGACCCGCACGTGGCGCGCTGTTGCCCTGGGAAAAGTTGACGAGCTTCATGCGGGCTGCTCCATGAGGTGGCGCAGTTCCTCGAGCACGGCGTCGGGGATTGGGATGCCGTCGCGCCGGCGCTGCTCCGTGGCGCGCGCGCCGCGCTCTCCAGGGAGAAGGATCTCCACCCCCGGCTGCGGCGGCAATGCCTTGATCGCGCGGGCAAGCCGTCCCGCCTGGCGCCTGAATTCGCCCAGGTCGACGAAGCGTGCGAGGTCGAGCGCGATCACGGCGCCGTTCTGGCGATGACGCGCGCCCAGCGCGGTCCGCTCGAGGGCCTCGGCGAGAAGCGGATTGGCGGTGGCGAGGCTCGTCATGCACTCGATCAGAAGCGAGAGTCCAGAGCCTTTGGCGCCGCCGAGCGGCAGCAGGATGGCGGCCGCGCCGGCGTCGGTGGTCGGGTCACCGTTCTTGTCGAGCGCCTGGCCCTGTCCCAGCGGGGTGCCGGTGCGCTTGGCCTGCCTGAGCGTCCCCATGGAGAGGATGCTGGAAGCCATGTCGAGCGCGATCGGTCCGTTCTCCCCCGGGACAGCGAGGGCGAGCGGGGCGGTGGAGACCCCTGCTGCGCGCGCGCCGTGGTAGGCCATGTTGGCGCCGGACGAGGAAAAAGCGATTGCGGCCATGCCGTGCTCCGCCGCCCTGTGAGTGTAGTAGCCGAGCGCACCCGTATGCGTGGTGGCGCGCACGAGACAAACGCCGGCTCCAGCCTGCCGGGCTTTGTCGATCGCGCATTCCATGGCTTTTTGCATGGCAACCGGTCCTGCAGCGCGGTCTGCTTCCAGCAGCGCGCACGCGGGCGTCTCGTTGCGCATTGCCATCGCCGGACGCGGATTGAGGTCGCCGGCGCGGATGAAGCGGACGTAGGACGGCACGCGCAGCACGCCGTGCGTGTCCATCCCTCGCAGGTTCGCGAAGACCAGCACCTTCGCTACCGTTTGCGCGTCCTCTTCGGAGAGCCCTTCGCCGCGGAAGATTCCTGAAACCCAGCGCTCGAGCCGCTCGGCGGAAATCGTGATCAAGATTCGGTTTATGCCGGGAAGTAGCGCGCGAGCCAGTCGCGCACGACCGCCTGCACCATCGGGTTTTCGTCGCTGAAGAGGAAATGGTCGACGTCGGCGAACAGGTGCAGGTCGGTGGGCTGGCCGGCGTGAGCGAACAGGTCAATCGACTGCTCGGTCGGCGTGACGCTATCGCTCGCGGGATGCAGCAGCAGCAGCGGGCGCGGGGCGATGTTGCCAACCACCTCGTTGGCGGTGAAGGCATACATGCTCTCGACCACCTCGAACGGGAACTCCAGGATCGAGCCGGGCGCAAGGTTGCCGCGCAGGCCAGGACGGATCGGCACGATGTCGTAGCGCGGCACCATCATGCGCTCGCCGCGCTCACTGCGGCGCCGGCCTTCCTCCATCATGGCGCTGAAGCGCTGCCACGCTTCGGGCGAGGCGTGCTGCCTGCGGAACTTCTTTTCTCCGTGGCCCCACCCGCCCGAGGAAATGCACGCCGCGATGCGCGGGTCGGTGCCGGCGGCGTAGACCGCGACCGCGGCGCCGAAGCTGTGGCCGAACACCGCGATGCGCTTCGGATCGACGTAACCGGTCTGGGCGAGGAAGTCCAAGGCGCTTTTCGTGTCGTCGACCTGCTCGAGGCAGATGACGCGCCCGCGCTCGCCTTCGCTTTCGCCGCAGCCGCGCATATCGAAGCGCAGGGCAACATAGCCGAGCGCGGTGAACATGCGCGTCACGCTAAGCACCATGGGCGAATCCTTGTTGCTGCCGAAGCCGTGCAGCACGAGGAGAGCGGCGCGGCGCTCGCCGCGCTTCATGCCGTCGGGGAATTCGACGACGCCCGCAATCTTGAGCTTCCCTGAGTTCCAATGAACACGCTCTTCCATGATCTCGTCCGCTGTGGTCAACTCGTGCACAGCATACGTGGAGGACGCTTCATGCGGTACGCGCGGTTCGCGTTCATCATCGGGATGCTCGTCTCGGGGCAGGCGCTTGCGCAGGCGTTCCCGTCCAAGCCGCTCAGGCTGGTCACACCTTTCCCGCCGGGCGGGTCGGCCGACATCATCGCGCGGGTCACGGCGCAGGGTCTGAACGACGTGCTGGGGCAGGCCGTGGTGGTGGAGAACCGGGCCGGCGCCGGCGGAGTGACCGGCACCGAATACGGCGCAAAGCAGGCGCCCGACGGCTACACGTTGATCCTGATCTCCGGCGCCTACCCGGTGTACCCGGCGATGCTGAAGTCGATGCCGTTCGACCCGCTCAAGGATGTGGCGATGGTGTCGATGCTCACGTCCTACCCCTTCGTGATCAGCGTGGTGCCCGACTCGCCGCTGCGCAACCTCGGCGACCTGATCGCGCGCGCGAAGGCGAATCCGGGCAAGCTCAACTACCCTTCGTCGGGCATCGGCACCGTCCACCACCTTTCCGGCGAGCTGTTCAATGCCCTTGCCGGCACGCACATCGTGCACGTTCCCTACCGTGGCGGCAACGCGCCGCTCACGGAAACGCTCGCCGGGCGCACCGATGTCCTGTTCGAGGCCATGACGCTGTCGATCGGGCAGATCCAGGCCGGCAAGCTCAGGGCGCTCGCGGTCACCTCGCGCGAGCGATGGAAAGCGCTCCCCGACACGCCTACCGCGCGGGAAACCCTGCCGGGCTACGAGGTGAACTCGTTCATCGGCCTGGGCGTCACCGGCGGCACCCCCGGCCCGGTCCTCGAGCGCCTGAACGCCGCGGTTCGCAAGGCGCTCGAGCAGCCCGACACCCATAAACGTTTCGTCGAGCTCGGCGGCGAGCCGGGCGCCTCGAGTCCGGAAGAGATGCGCGGTTTCATCGCCTCCGAAATGGAGAAGTGGAAAAAGGTCGTCGCGGCCCGCAATATCGAGAAGCAGTAGAAAAAGGGGTCGTTTAGCTCCACGGCCCGAGATAAACCTCGCCGTTGAAGGCGTCGCTCGCCGCGGGCACGCTCTGCGGCCAGTCGGCCTGGTCGACCTTCGGACGCAGGTGCGCGGGGCGCGGCTTTCCGTCCCATCCGATCTGCTCCATGTAGTAATAGAGCTGCAGCGCGTGGCCGTCGGGATCGATGGCGAAGGCCGAGTAGTCGATGCCCGGCGAGAGCTCGGGCGGCAGGTAGCGCACGCGCACGCCAGCGCGCAGCAGGAAGGGAATCGCGTCGTGCAGCTGGCGGTAGTTGGCGACCTGCAGGCCGAACGACATGAGCGAAGTGTTCTCGCTCAGCTCGAGCTCCGCCCGCAGGGCGCGCGGGTAGAGCGCGAGCGAATGGTGCTCGGTGTTCACGCGCAGAAAGAGGCAGCGATGCCCGCGGTAGAGGGTCTCCTCGGTCAGCGTGAAGCCGAGCTCGTCGCGGTAGAAGCGCAGCGCCACGTCGAGGTCGCGCACGAAAAGCCGGATCGGCCCGATGCGCGTGACCTTGAAGGGACGTGCCATGTAGATCCCGCCGACGTCGAAGCTCTCCTCCGCTTCCTCGGCGCGCCAGCCCGTGCGCACGTCGAGACCTTCCTTGAGCGCCTCGACGATCTCGGCGTACTCGGAGCGGTGCGGCAACGCCGGCGGCTTGTCGTAGCGCTGCCGGTGCAGCGCGTGCGGCTTGGAATGGCCGTCCCAGCCGATCTGCTCGATGCCGTAGTAGAGCTCGTTGATGTGGCCGTCGGGATCGGGCGGATAGAAGTGCCAGTTCGAGCCCGGCAGGTCGCGTCCCTGCCTGAGCACCGGGTTGCCGCGCCGCTTGAACCATTCGAACCCGTCGACCACCTCGCGCAGGCTCGACACCTGCCAGGTCATCTGGTTCACCGTGAGCTCGGGATATTTGCGGTAGTGCGGATTGACCTGCGACATCACCCTGCGTGGGAAGAGCACGAGCGAGTGGTGGTCCCCGCCGTGGCGCGTGAAGTAGCCGATGCCGGGTCCGTGCTTGCCGCGCTCTTCCGGCGGCAGACGCGCGCCGAAGTCGATCGGATCTGAGACGCG
Source organism: Burkholderiales bacterium (assembly GCA_045810245.1). Taxonomy (GTDB): domain Bacteria; phylum Pseudomonadota; class Gammaproteobacteria; order Burkholderiales; family SG8-39; genus SCGC-AG-212-J23. Next base: position 4,963 of record JBJMWH010000003.1, read on the forward strand.
AAAGCCCAGGATCCGGCAGTAGAAATCGCGCGCGGCCTCGGGATCGGTCGCGTTGACGCCGAAATGCCCCAGGCGCAGGAGCTTGAACGGGCGCGGCAGGCGCACGCCGCCGACGTCGAATTCTTCCTCCAGCTTCGCAGGCTCCGCCATGCTACGTCCCTCCTAGAAGACCGCCGGAATCCAGCGCTTGACCCGGGAACAATACTGCATGTAGGGCTCGCCGAAGCGCTCCGCGAGGCGCCGCTCGTCGCGCCGCACCCGAAATTGGAGCCACACGGCAGTGCCAAGCGCGAGCGTGGCGCCGAGCCAGGAACGCAGGCTGAGCGCGAGGCCGGCGAGGAAGATCACATGGCCGAGATACATCGGATTGCGGCAGAGGGCGAAAGGGCCGCTCGTCACCAGCCTCTCGGGCGGCGTATCCATTCCGGGTCCGCCGCCGCCAAGCCGCAGCCGATAGCGACCCGACAACCGATACTGCAGGTAGCCCCACGCGAGCAGCGGGAGGTACCACGCCTGAAGCCGCGCCCGTCCGTCGTGCAGCCAAAGCTCGAACACGACGACCAGCACCGGATAGAGGACAAAGGTTCTGAACGAGGTGCCGGCGAGGCTCACGCCTGCAGTTTAAGTCTCCGGGAGGCAATGAAATCGCGCACCGACCATCCCGCGGAGGCGAGGCCGAGCGCGAGCAGCGCCCACGACATCCATCCGTAGTAGGCAGGCGCGAGCTCCGTTGGATTCGCCGCCCAGGCGGCCAGCAGCGGCGCGAGCAGCGCCACGAGGGCGCCGAAGTTGAGGGTGAGGAAGACGTGCAGCGCGCGCTCGTTCTGCGGCAGCACCCGGATGCGGTTCTCGACCAGCTCGTCGTTCACCGTGATGGCGACCTCCGCGACCAGCAGGGCGCCGATCACGAATGCGAGCGCGCCCTGCCACGCGAACCAGCCGAGGCCCACGAAGAGCGCTGCATAGACCGCCTCGCGTGCGCAATGCAGCGCAAGCTCGCCGCGCGCCTCGGGCCGGCGCGGCAGCGCCTGCAGGATCTCGTGATTGACGATCGTGTCCAGGGCCCCCATTACGCCCTGCAGCACGAGCAAAGCCGGCAGCCAGTCGAAGCCGTCGCCTTCAGTCACTGCTGAGCGCGTCGCCGCGCCGTCGGTAGCCGGGGTGCGTGCGCAGAAGCTGGCTGTAGCCCGGCGTAAGGGGAACGAGCAGCGTGTCGCTGTTCGGATTGAGCCCGACGAGGACGCGCGCGCCGACCGCCGGGCGCTCGAGGCGGCACGAGCTCCACATGCGGCTCGGCACGCGCAACTTCGCGGCGGCGGTGCCCGCCGGACCCTTGAACGTCTCCACCACGCGCAAGCTGATTACATCGGCGGACTCGCCCGCGTCGGCCTCGACCGAGGTCACGTCCGCGGCGAACAGCGAATCCGCCCATTCGTACCATTGCGCCGGCTGCGCGTCCTGGGCGAAGCGGCACGCTTGCGCCGTGCCGATCACAAGGTGCAGCGCGACCAGTGCGACCAAGCGCAGTGCCATGCACAGCATGCTGCCCTTTGGGCCGGCTCGCCGCCACGTAATCGATCACGTTCGGGCGTCGCGCGCGAGCCGCACGCCCGAGAATTGCCAGCGGGCATCGGCCGGAAAGAAATTGCGGTAGGTCGCGCGGATATGGCTGGAAGGCGTGGCGCAGGATCCACCGCGCAGGACGTACTGATTGCTCATGAACTTGCCGTTGTATTCGCCGACTGCCCCCGCGGCGGTGCGAAAGCCCGGATACGGTGCGTATTCGCTGCGGGTCCATTCCCAGACGTCGCCGAATGCTTGCGACAGCATTCCCAGCCCCGGCTCCTCGCGGACGGCGAGCGGATGCAGCGCGCCGCTCTCCAGGAAGTTGCCGCTGCACGGCGTGCCGCGCGCGGCGACCTCCCATTCCGCCTCAGTGGGCAGGCGCGCGCCGGCCCAGCGCGCGTAGGCGTCGGCCTCGAAGAAACTGACGTGACAGATCGGCGTGTTTGGATCGACCGTCACCATGCCGTGCAGGGTGAAAGTGCGCCAGCCATGCTCGCCTTTCTCCCAGTAGAGCGGCGCCTGCCAGGCGCGCGCGAGCTCCCAGCCCGCCGCCAGCCAGAGCTCGGGCCTGCGGTAGCCGCCCTCGGCGATGAAGCGGATGAAATCGCC
>JBJMWH010000004.1:0-3689 GCA_045810245.1 Burkholderiales bacterium
ATCGACGAGGCGCAGCCCGCGGTGGTGGTGATGGACATTTCCATGCCCGGGATCGGCGGGCTGGAGGCCGTGCGCCGCATCCTTGCGAAGGCGCCGGCGGCGCGGATCCTGGTGCTGTCGGCGCACGAGGACGCGATGCACGCCCGCCGGACGCTCAAGGCCGGGGCCGCCGGATACCTGACCAAGCGCAGCGCCGCGGAGGCCCTCATCCAGGCGATCCGCGAGATCTTCCAGGGCCGGACCTTCCTCGAGCCGCAGATCGCGCAGGAGCTTGCGCTGCACCAGGGCGCGGGCGCAGACGAGCCGCTCGATACCCTGAGCGAGAAGGAGTTCTAGGTATTCCTCGCGCTCGCCGGCGGGCAGTCGGTGCAGGACATCGCCGAGGTCATGTCGCTGAGCCCCCATACCGTGGGCACGCACCTGTACAACATCAAGCAGAAGCTCGGCGCGGCGAACTCGGCCGAGCTGGCGCTGATCGCCATGCGGGCGGGCCTGCTCACGCCCTAGTCTCGAGCGGCTCTTCGCGCTCGGCGGCAGCGGCCGGCAGCACGGCGCGCACCGTCACGCCCTCGCCCGCCGCGCCGGTGATTGCAAAGCAGCCGCCGAAGGCCTGCACGCGCTCGCGCATCCCGGCGACGCCGAAGCGGCCGTTCTGTGCCGCGGCGGCCTCGCGCAGGCCTTTGCCGTCGTCGCGCACGCACACCACCACCGCATCGGCGAAGCCGTCGGCGCGGCTGCGCTGTACCGAGACATTCACGCTTCGTGCCTCCGCATGCCGCACGGCGTTCGTCAGCGCCTCCTGCACGATGCGATAGACGGTGATGTTGAGCGCCTCGCCGAGGCTGTCGAGATCCCCCACGAGCTCCAGCTCCCAGCGCACCTGCGGGTGGCGCTGCGACCAGGTTGCCACCGCGCCGCGCAGCGTCTCGGCGAGGCCCAGATCGTCGAGCCCGCTCGGCCGCAGGCGCCGGATGATGCCGTGGACGACGTCGTAGATATGCGACGCCACCGACACGATCGTGTTGGCGTTGTCGCGTACGTCCGGCTTCCCTTCGCCGGCGCGGCCGGCGATCGCCGTGCCGATGGTCTTGATCGCCGTGACGCACTGGGCCAGCTCGTCGTGCAGCTCGCGAGCGATGGCGCGCCGCTCGTCCTCGAGCCGCGACTGGATGAGCGCGGTGAGCTTGCGGTTCTGCTCCAGCTCCCGCTCGGCCGCCTGCATGCGCTTGTGCTCGGTAATGTCGCGCATGCTGCAGATCTCTCCGATCACGCGGTCCGCCGCCGGATCGACCAGCGGCGCGGCGGACAACGCCACGTCCAGAACGCGCCCGCTTTTCGTCAGGCGCTGGCTCTCGGCGAGCTCGACCGGGACGCGCCGCCCGATCGACTCGAGTTGCGCGCGCAGCTCTTCGTGGCGCTCCGGCGGGGCGATCAGGCACGCCGGGCTGCCGACGAGCTCGCGCTGCGAGTAACCAAGCAAGCGCTCCGCGGCCGCGTTGCAGTACGTGATCCGCGCCGACAGATCGCTGATGATGAGCGCGTCGCTCGATTGCTGCGCCACCAGGGCGAGCTGGCGGCTCTGCGCCAGGCTTTCCTCGAGCGCCTGCGCCATGCGGTTGAAGCCGCGGCTGATCGCGTCGAACTCGTCGGGATGGAACGCGGGCAGCCGCACGTGGAAACGCCCGCGCGTGAGCTCCGCCAGGCCCTCCAGGATCTTCGGCAGCGGCCTGAGTGCGCGCTTGAGCAGCCAGAAGACCGCCGCGTTCACGAGCACCAGGAAGGCGAGCGCCAGCAGCGCGAAGTTCTGCAGATCGTCCCAGGCCTCGACGATCGAGCGCGACGCGTCCGGCGTCACCACGATCGACCCGCCCGGCAGGTTGAACCGCGCCTCGGCGACTTCCGGGCGCACCAGGGCATTGAACCACTCCGGCACCCGCTTGCCCGACTGGTAGGTCGGCGCCGGCGACTCGTAGAGCGGCGCCCCGGCGCCATCGTAGAAGCGGATGTCGTTGCCGCGCACCCGTCCGACGCGGCGCAACAAGCCAAGCAGCACGTCGGTGCGCTGCGTCGGGCCGGGCTCGAGATAGACCCCCGCCACGACGGTTTCGACGAGCTGAACCGCGACGCGCGTGGTCGATTCGATTTCCTCGCGCACCGAGCTGCGCAGGTCGTTCACCATCTCGTACACCATCGCGAGGGTGAACGCGACCGTCACCAGCGTGATTACGAGGTTGATGCGAAGCCGCAGGCTCATGCCGCGCCCCGCAGATCGTCGGCGGCCTGCCGCAGCGCCGCCGCCATTGCCGGCGCGGTGGCCGAGTGCCCGCCATTCTCGACGAGGCGCAGCTCGGCCTGAGGCAGCCGCGCGGCCAGCTCGATCGCCGTGCGTGGCGGACATACAAGGTCGCGGGCGCCCTGCACGATCAGCACGCGGGTCTTACCGAGCCGCGCAAGCCCGCCGAGCAGTTCGCCAGGGCGCAGAAAACAGCCGTGGGCGAGGTAGTGCAGCTGGATGCGCGCTCGCGCAAGAATGGATGGCGGATCCTGCGCTCCTCCACCCGCAGCAACAGGCTCCCCCGCATCGAGACGCATGACCGCATCCTCGTAGGCGAGCCAGCGCTCGGCCGCCGCCGCGTCATTTCGGCTGACCAGGCCATGATAGTGCCGCAGCAGGTCCGGGCCGGCGTCCCGGGTCAGGACCCGCCATGCCTGGGGCACGCGCCCGCCGAGCCCGCCGAGATACCAGTCAATTTCTTGCCGGCTGCCCAGAAACACCCCGCGCAGCACCATGGCGGCTACCCGAGACGGGTGCGCCGCGGCGTAGGCCAGCGCAAGGGTGGCACCCCAGGAACCGCCGAAGAGGATGGCGCGCTCGAGCCCGAGGCAGCCGCGCAAGGCCTCGATGTCCTCGACCAGGCGCCCGGTCGTATTTTCATCGGTGCATCCGGGCGGGGTCGAGCGTCCACAGCCGCGCTGGTCGAACAGAATCACGCGGTAGAACCGCGGATCGAAAAAGCGCCGGTGGATCGGTCTGACCTGGCTGCCCGGTCCGCCGTGGAGGAAGAGGACCGGGAAGCCGGCGGGGTTGCCGCACTCCTCGACGTGCAGCACGTGCGGCGCCCCCACCGGCAGCGGCTGCTCCGCAAAAGGCTCGAGCGGCGGATAGAGAGTCGAGTCGACGGGATTCACTCTGAAACCCATTATCGGCCGCTGCCTCATGAAAATCATGATTTTGCAGAACGGACGGGCACGTGCCGAGGTGCTTTGCACCATAATGCCCTTGGGAGGATGCTCGGTGATGCCGGGTCCCCTTCCACTCAGGAGACACACATGTGGACCAAGCCTGAATACACCGAGATGCGTTTCGGCTTCGAGGTGACGATGTACATCGCCAGCCGCTAATCCCGGCCGGTACCGAGACCAGGGCCCCGCAAGGGGCCTTGCTTTTTATGCAGATACGGGTGCTCGGGTCGGCCGCCGGCGGCGGCCTCCCGCAATGGAACTGCAACTGTCGCAACTGCGACGGCTTCCGGCGCGGCACGCTGAAGGCTATGCCGCGGACGCAATCGTCGATCGCGATCTCGGCCGACGATGCGAGCTGGCTCCTCTGCAATGCATCGCCCGACATTCTCGCGCAGCTTCGCGCCGCACCGTTCCTGCAGCCAGCACGCGCGCTTCGCGATACCGCG
>JBJMWH010000005.1:0-4826 GCA_045810245.1 Burkholderiales bacterium
GGCCCGAAATCCGCAAATGGTTCTCCGAGGCGCTCGCCAGGCACGACCTGCAATCGAACATGGAAAAGGCCTACGCCGCCGAGCAGGCCGAGCTTCCCCAAAAAGCCGCCTGAAACAGGGACAGTCCCTATTTTTTAAAAACAGGACAGTCCCTGTTTCTGTAATAGCGTCAACCGCTGCTAGCCTATTGCCGTTTTGGCCTTATGCCGAGAACGGCGCGCGTCGTCGTGCCCGAGGTCAGTTTGCACGTTGTCCAGCGTGGGCATGATCGTCGCGACTGCTTTTTCGAAGAGGGCGACTACGTGGCCTACCTCGGATATCTGCGCGAGTTCGCACTGCGCTTCGGATGCTCGGTTCACGCCTACTGTCTGATGACGAACCACGTCCACCTGTTCGTGACGCCCCACGCGCACCAGGCATGCGCACTCATGATGAAGTACACGGCGCAGTACTACGTGAACCGCATCAATAAGCGCTTAGAGCGCAGTGGAACGCTTTGGGAAGGGCGCTTTTACTCCTGCCTCGTTTCGTTGGAGCGCTATGCGCTCGCTTGCTATCGTTACATCGAGCTCAATCCCGTCGAAGCTGCGATGGTCAAGCACCCGGCCGAATACCGTTGGTCGAGTTATGCCGTCAACGTTCGGGCTACCGGCACGAGCTTCTTGCGGCCGCATCCGGCATATGCGGCGCTCGGTGACGACGCCGCCCATCGCGCGAGCGCGTATGTCGGACTATTCGAAATGCCGGTAGAGCCGACCATAATCGACGAGATCCGGAAAGCGACGCGCGGTGGTTACCCGCTCGGCGTGCAGCGCAAGTCACGCGGCCGGCCGCCGTCCCAGCCAAAATAGGGACTGTCCCTATTTAAACCGTGGCGTGGGCTGAGCCGGGCTCGGGCATCAGCGCGTCCTCGGCGGCCTCGCTGAACGCGGCCTCTCTCGGCAGGATGATGGAGACGGAGCGCACGCGCTGGTGCTGCGGATCGACGCCTGGAGGCTGGACACCCTTGGCGAGGCCCTGCGCCGCCGCGACCAGGCGCCTGCGCGCCATGATGATGCCCTGGTCGGTGGGCACGAGGTTCTCGCGCGTACGGTCCTGGATCGGTCCCATGCTTTCCTGCACCGAGGCGTCCTGCATCGCGAAGCCCTCGATGCCGGAGAAGCTGCGGCCTTCCTTCTGCGCCTTGCGGTCCATCAGGTAGTCGTTGTCCTTGTTCGCCACGGGGCGGTAAGTGCCCGGAATGAGCGCGACGTGGATACCTTGGCCATCCTCGAGCGCCTGGTGCTCCTCTGGCTTGAGCGGCCGCGTGGCGTGGTGGTTGGTGCTCCACGCCCAGCAGTTCTCGTCGTCGATCGGCACCCAGGAATGGCCGCCGATGGGATGATCGCCGCGCGGCGGAATCAGCGTGAAGCTCGGCATGATCCACTGCGTGATGCGCCAGTAATACTTCCCTTCCTCGGCGTTGCGGCGCGCCCCGATGTAGAGACCTCCCGGAGATTCGACCACCTCGAAGTGCGGCGCGAGGTCCTGCAGGTTGTACTCGTGGCTTTTCTTCGCGCTCTTGAACATCGGATCGACCTTCATCGTGTAGCGGTGAAGGAACGACACGTGGCTCGAGTCGATCCCGCCTTCCATCGCCTGCAGGTAGTTGCACTCCTGCCAGCGCTTGGAGACGTAGCGGTGCGAGTCCGGCACGGTCGCCCACTCGTGCTCGGGGAGCGGCGGCTGCTGCTCCTTCGGGCCCATGTAGGTCCATAGCACGCCGCCGCGCTCGACCAGGGGATAGGACTTGAGCTTCATGCGCTGGCACAGGCGGGGATTGTCGGCCTCGGACGGAATCTCGATGCACTGGCCCGTGACGTCATATTTCCAGCCGTGGTAGGGACAGCGCAGGCCGCTCTCCTCGTTGCGGCCGAACCAGAGCGACACGCCGCGGTGGGCGCAGAACTCGTCGATCAGCCCGAGACGGTTCTCGGTGTCGCGGAACGCGATCAGGCGCTCCGAGAGCAGCTTGACCCGCACCGGAGGGCAATCCGGCTCGGGCAGCTCCTCGGCGAGGAGCGCCGGCAGCCAGTAGCGCCGGAAGAGCTCGCCCATCGGCGTGCCGGGGCCGGTGCGCGTAAGAAGCTCGTTTTGTTCGGCTCGCATGTTCCGCGTCGCCTGTTCCGCTATCTCGAACGAAGTTCTGCCATGTGGGCAAGTTTAGAATAAACCGCGCCAGAGTGAACAGGAGGAAGTCATGGCACGCAAAGACCGCCGCAGGTTCCTGACCGGATTCGTCGCCGCGAGCGCCGCGACCGCGGTCGCGCCGCCCTTCGCACACGGCCAGGAGGAAGTGGCCCAGAACACGCGGGCGCCGTCGGCGCTGCCGCCCAACGCGCACGTCGCCGCGGCCGAGACACAGACGCCGGGCGAGGCGGCGCCCAACCGCATCGGCGGCACGCCGGGGTCGGACTTCATGGTCGACGTCATCAAGACCCTCGGAATCAAGTACTGCCCCGCGAACTGCGCCTCGAGCTACCGCGGCATCCACGAGTCGCTCATCAACTACGGCGGCAACAGGATGCCGGAGTTCCTCACCTGCATGCACGAGGAATCCGCCGTCGCGATGGGCCATGGCTACTTCAAGGTGGCGGGCAAGCCGCTGATGACGCTGTGCCACGGCACCGTCGGCCTGCAGCACGCGGCGATGGCGATCTACAACGCGTGGTGCGACCGCGTGCCGATGATCGTGATCGGCGGCAACGACCTCGACGCGGCCACGCGTCCGCCGAGCGTGCCGACCTTCCATGCGGCGCAGGACATCAACGCGCTGGTGCGCGACTTCACCAAGTGGGACGACACGCCGGTGTCGCTGCAGCACTTCGCGCAGTCGATGGTGCGCGCCTACAAGATCGCGATGACGCCGCCCTATGGCCCGGTGATGATAGCGCTCGACGCGGGCCTGCAGCAGGAGCCGGCCAAGGGTCACGGCGGCGACAAGCTCTACATCCCGCGCTACGTTCCCACCTCGCCGCCCGCGGGCGACAGCGGCGCCGTGAAGGAAGCGGCGAAGCTCCTCGCCGAGGCGCAGAACCCGGTGATCGTCGCCGACCGCATGGCGCGCACCCCGAACGGCATCAAGCTGCTGGTGCAGCTCGCCGAGGCGCTGCAGGCGCGCGTCATCGACCAGGGCAGCCGCACGAACTTTCCGCGGACGCACCATCTGTCTGCGACGCCGAGCGCAGTTTCCGGTGCCGACGTCATCCTCGGCCTCGAGCTCGCCGACTTCTGGAATGTCGTCAACGCCTGGACCGACAACGGCGAGCACGGCGTCGGCAGAAACTCCTCGCGCATCAAGCAGGGCACGAAGCTGATCAGCATCAACGCCTCCGACCTCATCACCAAGGCGAATTACCAGGACTTCCAGCGCTTCCAGGTGATCGACGTCCAGATGGCCGCCGACGCCGAGGCGACGCTGCCCGCGCTGATCGAGGCGGTGAGATCCGCGATTCCCGCGGCGAGGCGCAGCGCAATCGCGCAGCGCGGCGAGGCGGCGAAGAAGGCTCACGCCGACGACTACGCCCGCACCCGTCAGGCCGCGGCGCTCGCCTGGGACGCGAGCCCGATCAGCACCGCGCGGCTCTGCATGGAAACCTACAACGCGGTCAAGGGCCTCGACTGGTCGATCGTTTCCCAGTCGGGCAACGTCAGCAACTGGCTGACGCGGCTGTGGCCGATCGAGCAGCACCATCACTGGCTGGGCCGCTCGGGCGGGTACGGCGTGGGCTACGGCGCGCCGGCCTCGGTCGGCGCGGCGCTCGCCAACCGCGACCTCGGGCGCTTCTCGGTCAACATCCAGGCCGACGGCGACCTGATGTACGCGCCCGGCGTTCTATGGACCGCCGCGAAGCACAAGATTCCGCAGCTCGCGGTGATGCACAACAACCGCGGCTACCACCAGGAGGTGATGCATGTGCAGCGGCTCGCGAACTTCCGCAGCCGGCCTTCGAACTACGACGGCGACCTCGGACCGGTCGGCACGCGGATCGAAAATCCCGACATCGAATACCACAAGCTCGCGGAGTCGATGGGCTGGTGGGCGAAGGGCCCGATCAAGGAAGCATCGCAGCTCGCAGCCGCGCTGCGCGAAGCGGTCAAGGCGGTGCAGTCCGGCACGCCCGCGCTCCTCAACGTGTGGACCCAACCGCGCTGAAGGAGACACCGATGCGTAAACTGCGTGGCGTATTTGTTTTCCTCGCACTCGCCGCGACGCCGGCGCTCGCCGCCGACGCCGCGAAGGGCAAGACCGCCTTCATGAGGAACGGCTGCTGGCAATGCCATGGCGAGGTCGGCCAGGGCGGCGCCGCCGGCAAGACGCTCGCGCCAAAGCCGATGGCGATCGAAGCGTTCAACGTCTTCGTGCGAAACTCCAACGGCCCGATGCCGCCGTATCCCAAGGAGATCCTTTCGGACGCGGACCTCGCGGACATCCACGCCTATCTTCAATCGATTCCTGCCGGCAAGGACTACAAGAGCATCCCGCTTCTCAGCCAGTAGATTTCGATCTTAACGACAGCACGCCGGCGACGAAGAGGAAGGCGGCGGTGGCGAGGAACACCGGCACCGAGCCCATCGCCGCGCCCAGGCCGCCGAAGGCGAGCGGCACCGCGATCTGCGTCACCTTGTTCGCCATGATGCGCATGCCGAGCGCTTCGCCGGAGCGGCCGGCGGGCGCGTGGTTGTAGGTGAGGATGATGGTGAGCGGTTGCGCCGAACCGAGCGCGAGGCCGAGCGCGAAGGCCGCGGCGGCGAGCAGGACGCCGTCGGCGAGCCCCGGGACCGCG
>JBJMWH010000006.1:0-5029 GCA_045810245.1 Burkholderiales bacterium
GTCGTCGCCGGCGCGGATCTGGCGCAGCAGATCGGCTTCGTTCGTAAACCGGATCGGCTTGGGCGCTGAAAGGAAGGAGACCTCGACCTGGCACTGCGGCCACTCCGCGGCACTCAGTTCCGGGAAGCGGGGGTCGCAAAACGCGGCGCCGAGCGCGTTTTTGGCCACGTCCTGCGCGAGCGGCCTGGTCGCCTCGAGGCTGCCGATGCAGCCGCGCAGCTCGCCGTCCTTCAGCAGCGTGACGAAGGTCGCGCCTGGCCGCTCGAGCCAGGGCGCTTCGAGCGGCGCGCTGGACGTGCCAAACAGCTTTTTCTCGATGGCGGCGCGCGCGAGCGCGATCAGCGCCGTGCCCGACTGCGCGTCCGAACGCTCGTACAGCGCAAAGGACGAGTAGCCGACCACGCTGTCCTTGGCGCCCGCGGTGTCTCCGGAATTGCACGCCGCAAGCAACCGCACGGGAAGCTCGCGCTTCCTCGCGCACGCGAGCAGGCCGTTCAGCGGCGTCGCGCCGCAGGCTTCGTCGTGGTCGATGTCGGTGGCGCGCGCCGCGATGCGTGCGAGCGTCGCCGCGTCGATGCGACGCGCTTCCGCGTAGGCGTGGTAATGCGAAAGATCGGTCGAGACTACCAGCAGCGTCTCGGCCCCGCCCCACAGTCGCTCGAGAACCTCGGTGACCTCCGCGGCGTCCGCCGTGCCGACGGCGAGCGGCACCAGGCTGAATTCGCCAAGCACCGTCTGCAGGAAGGGAAGCTGCACTTCGAGCGCATGCTCGAGAGCGTGCGCGGAATCGCTTTGCACAACCTGCGGCAGATCGGCAAGCGAGCGCAGCGCGACGCGGTCGAGGGCGACGCTGCCGAGCGGCGTCTGGAAAGCCTCGACGCTCGGCGCGGCGAGGCCGCGCACCGGCACGCGGTGGGCCGGCCCGAGAAGCACCACGCGACGAACCATGCCGCGCGCCAGCGCGAGCTCCTGGTAGGCGCGCGCCGCGACCGCACCCGAATAGACATAGCCCGCGTGGGGCACGACCAGGGCCTTGGGAAAAGCAAGGCGCGGCGCCAGGGTGTCGTCGGTGCCGAGGAAGCGTGCGATCTCGGCCGCGAGGGCACGCGGCTCGCCCGGATAGAACATCCCGGCGACGGCCGCCGGGCGGATGGAGGCCATGGGGCGCATTATCCTCCGTCGAGCGCGCGCATGACCCCTTCGAGCGCGACGATCACGGATTGACGACGGATGGCCTCGCGGTCGCCGGCGAATCGGTGCAACTCGGCACGCACTTCGCCGGCCCGCGCCCAGGCGAAGCACACCGTGCCGACGGGCTTTTCGGCCGTTCCGCCGCCCGGCCCGGCCACCCCGGTGATCGACACCGCAATCGTGCCCTGGCTGCGCTCGAGCGCGCCGCGCGCCATCTCGCGCGCGGTCTCCTCGCTTACAGCGCCGTGCGCGCGCAGCGTCTCCGCCCGCACGCCGAGGAGCTCCTGCTTCGCCGCATTGGAATAGGTGACGAATCCCCGCTCGAACCACGCGGACGACCCTGAAACCGAAGTCACGACCTGCGCCGCCCAGCCGCCGGTGCACGACTCGGCGGTGGCGAGCATTTCGTTCGCGCCCTTCAAGCGCGCTCCCAGCCGTTTCGCCAGCTCGTCCATCAGAAAAACACACGCTGCACGAGGGCGAGGACCAGCAGCGTGTACCCGGCGGCGACCAGGTCGTCGAACATCACGCCGAAGCCGCCCTGCCAGCGCTGCTCGATCCACCGGATCGGCGGCGGCTTGCCGATGTCGAAGCCGCGGAACAGGACGAATCCCGCGACCTGCCATTGGAAGCTGCGGGGAAGCAGCGCCGCCACGAGGAGGAATGCGACGATCTCGTCCCACACCATCGAGCCGTGGTCGTGCACGCCCAGGTGGCGCCCGGTCACGCCGCAGGCCCATACGCCGACCAGAAACAGCGCCGCGACGAGCGGAAAAAAGACCGCCGGATGGGCGTCGCCGAGAAGCCAACCCGGACCCCAGGCAGCCAGTGTGCCGAACGTGCCGGGCGCGAAGCGCGCGAGCCCCGCGCCGAACCCGAACGCGACGATGTGCGCGGGATGCGAGTAGGCGAACGCCGGCGTGGGCCGGAGCACGCTCACCGCTGCCCGAAGTGGTCGAAGCCGCCGCGGAACGGCATGGGCTTGCCCGACGCATCGACGATCGCAAGGCGCGGCTGCCCGCTCTGAATGGCGCCGATGCGCGTGAGGGCCACGCCGAGCTCGCCGGAAAGCGCGTCGATTTCCCTGCGCCGCTCGCGCGGCGCGGTGAAGAGGAGCTCGTAGTCGTCGCCGCCCGAGAGCACGCAGTCCTTCTCGAGCTGCGGGTCGTTCAATTGGGCGAAGGCGGCGAGGCGCGGGATCGCGGCATACTGCAAGAGCGCGCCCACGTGCGAGCGCTCGAGGATGTGCTGCAGATCGCCCGCCAAACCGTCCGACACGTCGATCGCGGCGCGCGCGATGCCGCGCAGCCGCTCGCCGAGCTCGACGCGCGGCTCGGGCTCGTTGAGCCGCGTCGCGGCGGCGCCGATCTCGGGATGGGTCAGCGCGAGCGCGGCGGAACCGAGCTCGCCGGAAACCCAGATGTCGTCGTCGGCGCGCGCGCTGGCGCGATACATCGCCACGCCCGAAGGCACTTCGCCGAGGGCCGTCACCGCGATGGTGACCTGAGGGCTGCGGGTGGTGTCGCCGCCGATGAGGTCGAGGCCGTGGCGCTCCGCCAAGGCGAAGAACCCGGCCGAGAACGCAGCGAGCCAGCCTTCGTCGGCGGCCGGCAGACCGAGCGCGAGCGTGGCCCAGCGCGGCGCCGCGCCCATCGCGGCGAGGTCGGAAAGGTTGACCGCGAGCGCCTTGTGGCCAAGCGCGCGCGGCTCCGCCCCGGCCAGGAAATGGCGCCCCTCGATCAGCATGTCGGTGGTCACCGCAAGCTCAAGCCCTGCGTCGGGCCGCAGCAGCGCGCAGTCGTCGCCGATGCCGAGCAGCGTCTTCTTCGGCGGCCGATCGAAGAACCGACGGATGATCTCGAATTCGTTCAGGCGCCGGTCCTGCTGTTTAGACGATCGTCCTGCTACGCGCCACTTCGTCCGGACGCGTCGCTGCCGCGACTTTTTCAAGCACGCCATTGACGAAGCGATAGCCGTCGGTTGCGCCGAAGCTCTTGCCGAGCTCCACGGCTTCGTTCAGCACCACCTTGAACGGCGTCTGGGGATGCGAGGCCAGCTCGTAGGCGCCGATGTAGAGGATCGCACGCTCGATCGGCGAGAGCCTGCCGAACTCGCGGCTGAGATGCGGCACAATCAGCGCACGCAGCGCCTCCGCCTGGCCGAGCACACCGGAGAGGAGGCTTTCGACGAAGCGCGCGTCGGTGCGCTCGAAGCCTTCCAGCGTGCGCGCCTGCGCGAGCGGATCCGCTCCGGAGAGCTGCCACGCGTAGAGCGCTTGCAGAGCGATCTCGCGCGCCTGGCGCCTGGCGGTTTTCATGAGGCCGCGCCTTTGAGCCGAGCGCTCAGTTTCCACATCTCCACCGCCACGCGCACCGCCTCCGCGCCCTTGCCCAGGCGCGCGAGCGCCTGCGGCTCGTCTTCGGTGGTGAGGATGCCGTTGGCGATCGGCAGACCGAACTCGAGCGCCACGTCCATCAGCCCGCGCGCCGACTCGTTGGCGACGATCTCGAAATGATAGGTCTCGCCGCGGATCACCACGCCTACGGCAGCGAGCGCGTCGAAGCGTCCCGATTGCGCCATCCACTGCAGCGCGAGCGGAATCTCGAGCGCGCCCGGCACGCTGACCACGGAGGACTCGACGCCCAACTCGCGCGCGGTTCCCTGCGCGCGCTCGAGGAGCTCGGCCGCGATGGCTTCGTTGAAGCGGCTGGCGACGATGCCGAGGCGCATGCCGGCCTACCCCTTGCCCGAGGCGCCTTTCACATAGCCGACCACTTCCAGGCCGAAGCCGGCCATGCTCGGCATCTTGCGCGGCGTCGCCATGAGGCGCATGCGGCGCACGCCCAGGTCGCGAAGGATCTGCGCGCCGATGCCGTACACGCGCAGATCGAGCGCCCGAGAGGCGCGCCTGTCACCGCCGGGGTCGGCGAGCCGCGCTTCGAGCGCTTCGGCCGCCTGGGTGCAGTTGAGCAGCACGGCGACGCCGGCGCCCGCGCGCCGGATGGCTTCGAGCGCCTCGCCCACGCCCCAGGTGTGCGTCCCCTGGCCGGCGTCGAGGAGGTCGAGGACCGAGAGCGGCTCGTGCACGCGCACCAGCGTTTCGTCCTGCGGACCCGGCGTGCCGAGGACCAGCGCGAGGTGCACCGAGCCGAGCACGACGTCGCGGTACGACACCAGCCGAAAGGCGCCCCATGGCGTGCTGATCTCGCGCTCGCCGAGGCGCTGCACCAGGGATTCGTTGCGGCTGCGGTACTCGATGAGGTCGGCGATGGTGCCGATCTTCAGGCCGTGCGCGGCGGAGAACTCGATGAGGTCGGGCAGGCGCGCCATGGAGCCGTCGTCGCGCATGATCTCGCACAGGACCGCGGCGGGCGTGAGGCCGGCGAGCCGCGCGAGGTCGCAGCAGGCCTCGGTATGCCCGGCGCGGACCAGCACTCCGCCGGCCTGCGCGATGAGCGGAAACACGTGACCCGGCTGGACGATGTCCTCGGCGCGCGCGCTTTCCGAGGCGGCCACCTTGATCGTCAGCGCTCGGTCGTGCGCCGAGATGCCGGTGGCGATGCCCTCGGCGGCCTCGATCGAGACGGTGAAGTTGGTGCCGTGGCGCGAGCGGTTCTGCTCGACCATGGGACGCACCCCCAGCCGCCGGGCGTGCTCCTCGGTGATGGGCATGCACACCAGGCCGCGGCCGTGCCGGGCGAGGAAGTTGATCTTCTCGGGGGTGACGAACTGCGCGGCGAAGACGAGGTCGCCCTCGTTCTCGCGGTCCTCGTGGTCGACGAGAATGAACATCCGGCCGGTGCGCGCGTCCTCGATGATCTCCTCGGTCGAGGAGATC
>JBJMWH010000007.1:0-6747 GCA_045810245.1 Burkholderiales bacterium
CCTACACGCACGCGACGCAGAACCAGGATTTCGGCGCCATGGGCTTTACCGGGCTGCCGGCCGTGTCGCGCACCAGCCTCGGCGGGGTGCTCGATACCGGCCTCGCGCAGCTCGGCGTGACGGCGCAGCCGATCAGCAAGCTGACCCTGCTCGGCAACGTGCGCTACGAGCGGCGGGAGGACAAGACTCCGATCGATCTCTACAACGTCGAGAACACGGCCCGCTGGACGAACAGCCATATCTCGAACCGCAAGCTCGGCGCGAAGCTCGAGGCGTCATACCTGCTGCCCTCCAACGTGCGCGCCACTGCGGGATTTGACTACGAGAAGATCCAGCGCGAGCTCCCCGATCCGGTCACCGTCACGGTGGCCGGCCTGTCGGGCCTGCGCGGCGAGACCGAGGAGAAGACCCTGCGCGGCGAGCTGCGCCGGAGCATCTCCGAGACTCTGACCGGCTCCCTCGGCGCGTCGCATTCCGACCGCACCGGATCGGACTGGTACAGCCTCGCGAACGTGCCCGCGCAAGGCGTCGTCTACGGCGGCCTCTATTCCGCCGGCCAGATCTTCCAGCGCACGGCGACTTTCCCCTACAACCTCGCCGACCGCAAGCGCGACAAGGTCAAGGCGACGGCGGACTGGATGCCGACCGAGCGCCTGCAGCTGCAGTTCGTCGTCGAGGCGAGCCACGATTCCTACGATCCGCCGAGCCAGAACGGGCTGCGCAAGGGCAGCTCCGAGATGGTGAGCGCCGATGCGTCCTATGCGCTGAGCGAGCGCTGGAGGCTGACGGCCTACGGCTCGCTCGGCAACCAGTACATGAACGAGGCCGATCGCGCAAATTACGTCGCCGACACCAAGAACACGAGCACCGCGTTCGGCGTTGGAGTCAACGGCCAGCCGAACGGGGTTCTTCAAGTCGGAGCCGGCGTCTCCTTTGTTCGGGACCTGACCCAGTACACCCTGTCGCCGGACTCCGCCTCGACGCCGAACAACGTGGCGCAGAACGCGGTGGGCTTGCCCGACACCAAATTCAGCGAGACCCGCTACGGCGTGTTCGCGAAGTACGCGCTGACCAAGCAGAGCGACCTGCGCCTCGACGTCTCGTACGTCATCTCGAAGCTGGACGAATGGAGCTGGGGCTTCAACGGCGTGCCGTGGGTCTACTCCGACGGCACCACGGTCAGCCTGAACCCCGATCAGCGCGTGACGTTCGGGGCGCTACGGTACATCTACAAGTTCTAGCGACCGCGGCGTTTCTCGTCGGCGGCTGCGCGAGCGTCGGGTTCGACTCCGCGCCGCGCGAGGCGCGCGAACGAATGGGCGCCGTGGCGATCTCGCCCTCCGACGCGGTGCCGCGCTCGAATTTCGCCATTTCTGGTCGATGCGCGCGCGCTTCGTCGTCAGCGGGCACGCAAAAGCGACGCCGTGGTCGTTCTTCGCTCCGGGCACGACCTGCGAGCTCGCCGAGATCCCGGACGGCCAGTGGCACCGCTTCGTCAGCCCGCGCGCGCCTTGATCTGGCTCAACCACGGCGCTGGTGCCGCGCGAACAATAGGCGCATGTCGGCACAGGTGCGGGCTTGGCATACCGAGCACATGTATTTCGGGCGGCTGCTCGATAGGCTGCAGCGCGAACTCGACCTCTTCGCCGTCGGCGAGCGGCCGAATTACGCGCTGATGCTCGATATCCTCGCGTACCTCGGCGAGTTCTGCGACCGCGTGCATCATCCACGCGAGGACGCGGCCTTCGCCTGCCTCGCCCGGCGCTTCCCGGAGCTGCAGCTGCCGCTTGCACGCCTGCAGCAGGAGCATCGCGTGATCGCGCATGCCGGCGAAGCCCTGCGGGCGCAGATCGCCGCGATCGTCGACGGTGCCTTCATCCCGCGCGCCGAGGTCGAGGCCGCCGCGGCCACCTATCTCGTGTACTACCGCAGCCACGTCGAGCACGAGGAGCGGGAAATCCTGGGCCGCGCCGCAGCCGCCCTCAGCGAGGAGGACTGGCAGGCCGTGCGAGCCGCCGCGCCGCACGGGGAGGACCCGCTCTTCGGCGCGTCCCCGCTCGAGCGCTTCCGCCAGCTGCGGCGCGAGATCTCGCTCGAAAGCTAAAGGAGCTCTGCCATGTTCGCCATCTTTTCCCCCCGCCGCGAGTGCCGCGTGATCGACGCGGGCCGGGTGTGCTGTCCGCTGCGCCGGCGCGAGGTCGAGGTCGATCTTTGCGCCGGCTGCGACTGGGTCAGCGAGATCGACACGCAGGCCGACGCGCCCTTCGTGCGCTGCCGGGCCGAGCTCGTGCGCAGCCTGCCCGACCTGCTGCTGGTCTAGCTGCGAAGACGCCCCGGAACATCCGCAAAAAGCGGCGGCCGGTGATCGGCGCGGCGGGCACCAAGGGAAGCGACTAAACTCCCCCGCATGCTGGAAGGGGCGGAGCTCGAATGCGAGCGCGGGGCACGGATCTTGTTTCGCGGCGTTTCGTTCGTCGTGCGAGAGGGAGAGTTGCTGCGCGTCGCCGGGGCAAACGGCAGCGGCAAGACGAGTCTTCTGCGGATCCTGTGCGGGCTCGCCCGGCCGAGCGCCGGCGAGGTGCGCTGGAAGGGCCAGCCGATCGGGGGCCTCAGAGAGGACTACGCGCGCGAGCTGGTCTACATCGGTCACGCGCCCGCGGTGAAGGACGATCTCACGCCGCGCGAGAACCTCGAGATCAGTTGTCGCCTTGCAGGCCAAAGCACAAGCGGGGAAGCGCTCTTGGCGGCGCTCGAGCGGCTCGGCGTGCCCGAGCTGCCGGTGCGCAAGCTCTCGCAAGGTCAGCGCCGGCGCGCCGCGCTCGCGCGCCTGCTCGTGTCGGACGCATCGCTGTGGCTCCTCGACGAGCCGTTTGCCACGCTCGATGCCGAGGGCATCTCGAATCTCAATGGTCTGCTGGAAAAACAGGTGCACCGTGGCGGCGCGGTGGTCTACACCACGCACCAGGAGGTCGGCATCCGCAGCACGCGGGTGGTCGACCTGGGCGCCGGCGCCTGAGATGCTGGCGGTCGCACGCTCGGTCGTCGAACGCGACCTGCTGCTCGCGCTGCGACGACGCAGCGACGTCGGCACTGCGCTCCTTTTCTTCGTCATCGTCGCGAGCCTCTTTCCGCTGGGCATCGGCGCCGAGCCGAACCAGCTGCGCGCCATCGCCCCCGGGGTCATCTGGGTCGCCGCCCTGCTCTCGTCGATGCTCTCGCTGGGGCGGCTCTTCGCCGCGGACTACGCCGATGGCACGCTCGAGCAGATGCTGCTCGGCGCGGCGCCCCTCGGGCTGGTGGTGATGGCGAAGAGCCTCGCGCACTGGCTGGTCGCGGGCCTGCCGCTCGTCGCCATCGCGCCGCTCATCGCGCTGCAGTACGACCTCGCGCCCGGACTTTATGGCGTGCTCGCTCTATCATTGCTGCTGGGCACGCCGGTGCTGAGCCTGATCGGCGCGATCGGCGCCGCGCTCACCCTCGGGCTGCGCGGCGGCGGAGTGCTGCTCGCGCTGCTCGTGCTGCCGCTCTACGTCCCGGTCCTCATCCTCGGCGCCGGGAGCGTGGAGATGGCGGGCGCGGGACTGCAGCCCGACGGGCAGCTCCTGCTGCTGGGCGCGGCTCTCGTGCTCGCGGTGGCATTCTCGCCCTGGGCGATCGCCGCCGCATTGCGCATCTCGATGGAATGACGCAAATATGAATTCGAATTCGACCGTCCGCTGGTTCTGGTTCGCTTCGCCGCAGACCTTTTTCCCGCTCGCCGGGACGATCGCGCGCTGGTGCGCGGTGGCGGCGGCGCTGCTTGCGCTTGCCGGCCTGTACGTCGGCCTGGTGGCGGCGCCGACCGACGCGCAGCAGGGCGAGGTGTACCGCATCATCTTCATCCACGTGCCGGCGGCGTGGATGTCGATGTTCATCTACCTGGTCATGGCCGCGTGGGCCGCCGTCGGGCTCGCGTTCAACACCCGGCTTTCGTTCATGATGGCGCAGGCGCTCGCGCCGACCGGAGCGCTCTTCACCTTCATCGCGCTGTGGACCGGATCGCTGTGGGGGCGGCCGACGTGGGGCACCTACTGGGTCTGGGATGCCCGCCTGACCTCGGAGCTCATCCTCCTTTTCCTCTACCTCGGCTTCATGGCCCTGCACGCTGCGATCGACGATGCGCGGCGCGCCGACCGGGCCTCGGCGCTCCTCGCCATCGTCGGCGCGGTCAACGTGCCGATCATCTACTACTCGGTGCAGTGGTGGAACACCCTGCACCAGGGCGCGTCGGTGAGCCTGACGCGAGCGCCCAGCATGGCCGCGACCATGCTCACCGGGATGCTGCTGATGGCGCTCGCTTTCTGGGGGTATTCGATCGCGGCGGTGCTGGTGCGCGTGCGCTGCATTATCCGGGAGCGCGAATGAGCCACGGCTTCTTCCTCTGGGGTGCCTATGCCGTGACGTTCGCGCTCCTGGCGCTGGAGGTGTGGTTTCTTTTCCGCCGTTCGAGGCGCGCTGGGCCCTCCCGGCAGATAAAATGAGGCCATGAAACCCAGGCACAAGCGCATGGCGGCGATCGCGCTCGGCGTAGTCGCGCTCGGCGTCGCCACCGCCCTGGTGCTGACCGCCTTCCAAAAGAACCTGGTGTTCTTTTTCAGCCCGACGCAGGTGGCGGCGAAGGAAGCCCCGCTCGGCCGCACCTTCCGCATCGGCGGTATTGTCGAGCCGGGCAGCGTCAAGCGCGAAGGCGTGGAGGTGCGCTTCGCCGTGACCGACACGGCGCAGACCATCCCGGTCCTCTATCACGGCGCGCTCCCCGACCTCTTCCGCGAGGGCAAGATGGTGGTGGCGCAGGGACAGTTGAGCGACGACGGCGTGTTCCAGGCGCGCGAGGTGCTCGCCAAGCACGACGAAAACTACATGCCGCCGGAAGCCAAGGAGGCGGTGGAGAAGGCGCACCGCGCCGCAAAGAAAGGCAAATCGTGATTCCAGAGCTCGGACAGCTCGCGCTGGCGCTGGCGCTGGCGCTGGCCCTCATCCAGGGAAGCCTTCCCCTCGTCGGTGCGGCGAAAGGCAACCGCGCCTGGATGGCGCTCGCGCGGCCGGCGGCGCAGGCGCAGGCGCTCCTTGTCGCGGCGGCCTTCGGCTGCCTGGTCTACAGCTTCGTTGCGAACGACTTCTCGGTGCAGTACGTGGCGCTGCACTCCAATAGCGCGCTGCCGCTTCAATATCGGATCGCCGGCGCCTGGGGCGGCCATGAGGGATCGCTGCTCCTTTGGTGCCTGATGCTGGGCGTGTGGATGACGGCGGTGACGCGCTTCAGCGCGCATCTTCCCGAGGAGATGACGGCGCGCGTGCTCGGCGTGATGGGGCTGGTGAGCGCCGGCTTCATCGCCTTCATGCTCTTCACCTCGAACCCGTTCGAGCGCCTGTTCCCGGCGGCCGAAGACGGCCGCGACCTGAATCCGCTGCTGCAGGATCCGGGCATGGTGATCCATCCGCCGATGCTCTACATGGGGTACGTCGGCTTCTCGGTCGCGTTCGCTTTTGCGGTGTCGGCTTTGCTGTCCGGGCGGCTCGACGCGGCCTGGGCCCGCTGGTCGCGTCCGTGGACCACGGTGGCGTGGACCTTCCTCACGCTCGGCATCGCGCTCGGCAGCGGCTGGGCCTACTACGAGCTCGGCTGGGGC
Organism: Burkholderiales bacterium; assembly: GCA_045810245.1. GTDB lineage: Bacteria > Pseudomonadota > Gammaproteobacteria > Burkholderiales > SG8-39 > SCGC-AG-212-J23. Next base: position 5,670 of record JBJMWH010000007.1, read on the forward strand.
GGCTGGTGGTTCTGGGATCCGGTCGAGAACGCCTCCTTCATGCCCTGGCTCGTCGGGACGGCGCTGATTCATTCGCTCGCGGTGACCGAGAAGCGCGGCGCGTTCCGGAGCTGGACCGTGCTCCTCGCCATCATCGCCTTCGGCCTGTCGCTCCTCGGCACCTTCCTCGTGCGCTCGGGCGTGCTCACGTCGGTGCACGCCTTTGCCGTGGACCCGAAGCGCGGCATCTTCATCCTCGGCCTCTTCGCCTTCATGATCGGCGGCGCGCTCGCGCTCTACGCGTGGCGCACGGCACGCATCGGCCTGGGCGGCGACTTCGCCCCGCTGTCGCGCGAATCGCTGCTGCTCGCGAACAACGTCATCCTGGGCGCCGCCGCCGGGACCGTGTTCCTCGGCACGCTCTACCCGCTCCTGATCGACGCTCTCGGTTTGGGCAAGATCTCGGTAGGGCCGCAATACTTCGAGGCCGTGTTCGTGCCGCTCATGGCGCCGGCGCTTTTCCTCATGGGCGTGGGGCCGCTGGCGCGCTGGAAGCGCGCCAGCCTGCCCGAGCTCGCGGTGCTGCTGCGCTGGGCGCTCGGCGTCAGCCTCGCCCTCGGCCTCATCCTGCCTTTTGCCTTCGGCGATTGGCACGCGCTGGTCGGCTTCGGCGTCGCGCTCGCTGCCTGGATCGTGATCAGCGGCTTTTTGAGCTTGAGGAAAAGACCTCGGGATTCGAGAGCCTATTGGGGAATGCTGACCGCCCACTGCGGCGTGGCCGTGTTCGTGGTCGGCGTCACCCTGGTGAAGGGCTACGAGAGCGACCGCGACGTGAAGATGCGCCCGGGCGACACGGTCGAGCTCGCCGGCTACGAATTTCGCCTCGAGAGCGTCTCGCCGGTGCGCGGGCCCAACTACACCGCGGCGCAGGCGAAGATCCTGGTCACAAAAGGCGGCAAGCCGGTCACCGAGATGTATCCGGAGCGGCGCATGTACACGGTGGCCGAGCAGGTCATGACCGAGGCGGCGATCCATCCGGGCGTGACGCGCGACCTCTACGTGTCGCTCGGCGACGCGCTCGAGGAGCCGGGTGGGAAGG
>JBJMWH010000008.1:0-10939 GCA_045810245.1 Burkholderiales bacterium
TTCATTCTCAGACCCTGCACCCGCACCATCCCGTCGGGGACGGTGCGCAGCCCCGTCAGCTTGGCGCTGTGCGCCCACAGCCAGTTGCGGTGAAAGAGGTAGATGATCGGGCGGTCCTTCGCCACCTGCTGCGCCACGGTCTCGTAGAGCTTGGCGCGCTGCGCCGGGTCGAGCGTGACGCGCGCCTTCTCGATCGCTTCGTCGGCCTCGGGCTTGCACCAGCCGGAATTGTTCAGCGGACCCTTGCAGGCGAGGAAGATGTGGAGGTTGCCATCGGGGTCGGCGCGGCCGCTCCACGCGAGCAGGAATGCCTCGAACTGGCCCTGGTCGGACAACTTGAGCGCGGCTGCGAACTCGGTCGATTGGATCTTGACGTCGAAGCCCGCGTCCTTGGCCATCGCCTGGATGACCTGCGCCATGCGCTGCGCATCCGAGGCGGTCGGCGTCATCAGGGTGAAGCTCGGGTTGGGCACGCCGGCCTCCTTGAGGAGCTGCTTCGCGCGCTCGACATTGCGCTTGGGCACCGGCACCGATCTTGCGTAGTAGCGGTTGTTCGGCGCCACCCACTGGTTGCCCGGCTGCGCCTCGCCTTCCATCGCCACGCGCACCAGGGCGTCGCGGTCGAGCGAGAGCTCGAATGCCTCGCGCACGCGCGCATCCTTGCCGAGCGGGTTCTTCTGCGCCAGGTCGCTCTTGCCGATATTGATGGTGATCCCCTGGTAGCCGATCTCGACGATCTTGGCGATGCGGAAGCGGCTGTCGTTTCGCAGCTGCGGCACGTCGGAGGGCGCCAGGCGCTCGACGAAGTCGAGCTGGCTGGAGCGCAGGTTGGCGAGGCGCACCGTGGCGTCGGGAATCGGCTGGTACACGATGCGCTCGAAGTGGATCTGGCCCTTGTTCCAGTAATTCGGGTAGCGCTCGAGCACGATGCGGTCCTGCGCGATGCGCTCGACGAAGCGGAACGGGCCCGAGCACACGGGCTTGGCGCCGAACTTTTCGCCGGCGGCCTGCGCCGCCTTCGGCGACACCATCATCCCGGCGCGATCGGTGAGCACCGCGAGGAGCGGCGCGAACGGCGCAGCGAGATTGATGCGCACGGTCGAAGCGTCCACGGCGTCCACGCTCGACACCACCGCAAGCTCGCCCTTGCGGTTCGAGCCCGGCATGTCCTTGTGGCGCTCGAGGTTGAACTTCACCGCTTGCCCGTCCATCTTTTCGCCGTCGTGGAAGGTGACGTCGTTCCTCAGCTTGATGGTGAGGGACTTGTTGTCGGCGGACCATTCGTAGGAGGTGGCGAGCTGCGGCACGACGTTCAGCTTCTCGTCGAGGTCGAAGAGCTTGTCGCACAGGCCGGCGAACACGATGCGGCCGACGAACGTGCGCGCCATCGTCGGGTCGAGGATGTCCGGGTCTTCGGCGAGGCCGATGCGCAGCGTCTGGCCTTGTACGGTCGAAGCGAACAAAAGCAGGACGAACGCGTGGCGAATCCTCATCGTTCCCTCCGGAAGTGGGCCTGTAGCTTAGCAAGGCGCGGATTCGCCGGGGTGCCCGCGCGCCCGGATGCGAAAGGGATTTCGCTCCAGAAGTGGCATGCCGTCGCGTGTCCGTTCGCCTCGTCGAGCACCGGCTCCTCGGCGCGGCAGCGCTCGCGCGCATGGGGGCAGCGCGTATGGAAGCGGCAACCGGCCGGCGGCGCATAGGCGCTCGGCACGTCGCCCTGCAGCAGCGTGCGGCTCGCGCGGCTGGCGGCCGGATCGGGCACCGGCACCGAGGCGAGCAGGGCGCGGCTGTAGGGATGCCGCGGCTCGGAGAACAGCGCGCGGGTGGAGGCGAGCTCGACGATCTTGCCGAGATACATCACCGCCACGCGCGTCGCGATGTGCCGCACCACGGCGAGGTCGTGGGCGATGAAGATGTACGCGAGGCCCAGGCGCCGCTGCAGATCCTGCAGCAGGTTGATGACCTGGGCCTGGACCGATACGTCGAGCGCCGACACCGGCTCGTCGCAGACGATGAGCTTCGGCTCGACCGCGAGCGCGCGGGCGATGCCGATGCGCTGGCGCTGGCCGCCCGAGAACTCGTGCGGGTAGCGGCTTGCGTGCTCGGGCGCGAGCCCCACCAGGCCCAGCAGGTCCTTCACCCGCTGTTTCGCTCTTCCTATGTGTAACCCGTGAAGCGCCAACGGTTCCGCGAGCATGGCGCCCACGGTCATGCGCGGATTGAGCGAGCTATAGGGATCCTGGAAAATCACCTGCATTTCCCGCCGCAGCGAGCGCAGCTCGCGCTCGCCGAGCGCCGAGAGCTCGCGGCCGTCGAACCACACCTTGCCCGACGTCGGCTCGAGCAGGCGCAGCACGAGGCGCCCGGTGGTCGACTTGCCGCAACCCGATTCGCCGACCAGGGCGAAGGTCTCCCCCTCATGGACCTTGAAGCTCACGCCGTCCACCGCCTGGACTCCACCACGAAAGTGCTTGACCAGGCGCTCGGCGCGGAGCAGCGCCTTCACAGCGGCGCCCTCCAGCACGAGACGAAATGGCCGGGTGTTACTTCTTTCAGTTCTGGTTTTTCAACAGAACATTTTTCGATGACGAAGGGACAACGTGCGTGGAAGCGGCAGCCTGCGGGCATCGCCGCGGCATTGGGCACCGTGCCTTCGATCGCCGAGAGGCGCTGCTGCTCGAGGTCGAGGCGCGGGATCGAGCCGAGCAGACCGATGGTGTAGGGATGGTGCGGTTCGGAAAAAAGCTCCGACACCGCGCAACGCTCGACGACCTGCCCTGCGTACATCACGAGGACATCGTCGGCGAGCTCGGCGATCACGCCGAGGTCATGCGTGATCAGGATGATCGCGGTGCCGAGCTCCGAGCGCAGCGCGCGCATGAGCTCCAGGATCTGCGCCTGGATGGTGACGTCGAGCGCGGTGGTGGGCTCGTCGGCGATCAGGAGCCGCGGATTGCAGGCGAGCGCCATCGCGATCATCACGCGCTGGCGCATGCCGCCCGAGAGCCGGTGCGGATAGTCGCGCGCGCGGCGCTCCGGCGACGGAATGCGCACGCGGCGCAACATTTCGATCGCCCGGTCTTTGGCTTCCTTCCTGCCGGTACTTGCATGCCGCAGGAGCGCCTCGGCGACCTGATCGCCGACGGTGAACGCCGGGTTGAGCGAAGTCATGGGCTCCTGGAAGATCATCGACAGCCGCGCGCCGCGCAGCTCGCGCAGCCGCGCTGGCGGCAGCTTCAGCAGGTCCTCGCCTTCGAAGCGTACCTCGCCGGCGACGATGCGTCCGGGCGGCTGCGGCACCAGCCCCATGATGCTGAGCGCGGTGACGCTCTTGCCGCAGCCCGATTCACCGACGATGCCGAGGGTGCGGCCGCGCTCGAGGCTGAAGTCGACGCCGTCCACTGCCCGCACCTCGCCTTCGTCGGTGTCGAAGACGGTGGCGAGCTCCCGGACCTCAAGCAGGTTTTTTGTAACGAGCAACCTCTTGTTCGATCACGTCGCGGTCGAGCGTCCCCCACGGCCGCGCCTTGCTCGGGCCGCAGGCCATGAAGGGGATGAAGCGCTCGTGCGCCTTCTCGTAGAGGCGGCGCAGCTCCGCGAGGGGCTCGGCGTGGTCGTCGACCCGCAGGCTCAGCTGCGGATACGCCTCGGTCGAATGGATGAGAAGCGCCGCCGACTGCTTGCCGCGCTTGTCGCCGCCCGCGGCTTCGCCTGCCTCGAGCGCCGCGAGCAGGCGCTCGGCGAAGGGAAGTTCTTTCTTTTCTTTATAAGTGTTTGCCGTGTCCTCGACGACGCGTGGGCCGGCGAGCATGTTTCCCGCAACTGAGAATCCTTCGCCGGCGATGGCGCCGCACCAGTCGATGCAGCTCCTCCCGGTGTGCTGGCCGACGCATCCGGCGGCATCGATGACGTGGAGCTGGCGCTGCTCGCGGCCTTCGTCGGGCGCGACCAGCCGCCGCACCACTGCCTCGGCAGGCAGGCCTTCGCGCAGCAGCTTCAGTCCCTGCGCGCCGGAGTGGGGATTGACCAGCGCCTGGGTCGAGCGCGCGCCGACTGCGCTCTCGGCATGCGGGCACAGGGCCCCGACGGCGAAGAAGCGCGTGGCGATCGCGATTCCGAAAGCGCCGCTCGCCGGATCGCGCGCGATGATCGACCAGGTCATGGGCGGCGATGATACCCCGAGCGTTACAATGTGCCGCCATGCCCGAGCTGCCGCGCGATTACAACGCCGCCGTGGATCTCGTCGGCCGCAACGCCGGCCGCGGCGCCAAGGTCGCCTACATCGACGACGGCGGAAGCTGCACCTACGCCGAGCTCGCCGAGCGCGTCGACCGCGCCGCGAACGCCCTGCTCGCGATGGAGCTCGCGCGCGAGGACCGCATCGGCATCGCGATGCTCGACAGCGCCGACTGGGTTGCGCTGTTCCTCGGCGCCATCAAGGCGGGCATCGTCCCGGTCGCGATGAACACGCTGCTCACGCCGAAGGACTACGAGTACCAGCTGCGCGACAGCCGCTCGCGGGCGCTCTTCGTCTCCGAGCCGCTGCTCAAGAGCTTCGAGGGCATCAACTGCCCCGATCTCAGGCGCGTCGTTCCGCATGCAGAACTCCGGAAATTGATTTCTTCTGCGGAACGAAAGGCGCGAGCGGCGCCCACCACGCGCGACGACATCTGCTTCTGGCTCTACTCGTCGGGGTCGACCGGCGCGCCGAAAGGCACGGTGCACCTGCACTCGCACCTCATCGCCACCGCCGAGCTCTACGCCAAGCCGATCCTGGGCATCCGCGAATCCGACGTGGTGTTCTCGGCGGCGAAGCTCTTCTTCGCCTACGGCCTCGGCAACGCGCTCACCTTCCCGATGTCGGTCGGCGCCACGACCGTGCTGATGGCCGAGCGTCCCACGCCGGACTCCGTGTTCAAGCGGCTGGTGGAGAAGAAGCCCACGATCTTCTATGGTGTTCCGACTCTCTACGCCGCGCTTCTCGCCAGCCCGGCCTTTCCAAAGAAGGAGCAATTGAAACTCCGGCTGTGCACGTCGGCGGGCGAGGCGCTGCCGGAAGGCCTCGGCAGGCGCTGGACCGATCGCACCGGTGTGGAAATCCTGGACGGCATCGGCTCCACCGAGATGCTGCACATCTTCATTTCCAACCGGCCGGGCGAAGTGCGCTATGGCACCACCGGCAAGCCCGTTCCCGGCTACGAGGTGCGGCTCATCGACGACCACGGCAACGTCATCACCAAGCCGGGCGAGCTCGGCGAGCTGCAGATCAGCGGACCGACCTCGGCGATCATGTACTGGAACCAGCGCGAGCGGACCAAGAACACCTTCCAGGGTCCGTGGACCCGTAGCGGGGACAAGTACAGCTTCGACTCGGAGGGCTACTACACCTATGGCGGGCGCTCCGACGACATGCTGAAGGTGAGCGGCATCTACGTCTCGCCGGTGGAGGTCGAGGCCGCGCTCATCACGCACGACGCCGTCCTCGAGGCGGCCGTGGTGGGCATGGAGGACGAGCAGAAGCTGGTGAAGCCGAAGGCGTTCGTGGTTCTCAAACCGGGCCAGTCGCCCTCCGAGGGTTTGAAAACGACATTGCAGCAGCATGTCAAAGACAAGCTCGCCCCCTACAAGTACCCGCGCTGGATCGAGTTCATGAGCGAGCTGCCGAAGACCGCGACGGGCAAGATCCAGCGCTTCAAGCTCCGGTCCTGAGGGCGCAGGGGTAAAATCGCGGCATGGCTACCAGAGAACAGACGACGAGCGACATCAAGGTCGATCCGAAGGCGCTCTACCTCGAGGAGGTCTTCACCGACCGGCGCATCGGCACGATCCGCAGGCTCACTCCCGTGACCAAGGATGGCACGCGCGACGCGGCGCGGCCGGTGCTCTACGCCGGCGAGACGCAGGTGCTCACGCCGGCGGGCGCGCTGCCGATCGGCTTCGAGATCGCCGCCGGCTCGCTCGAGGAAGCTGCGGAGAACTTCGGCCAGCTCGCGAAGGAAGCGATCGAGCGCACGGTGAAGGAGCTGCAGGAGATGCGCCGCCAGGCCGCCTCGCAGATCGTGGTGCCGCAGGGTCCGCTGCCCCCGCTGGGCGGCGCCGGCGGCGGCGGCAAGATCCAGATGCCGTAACGGAAATCGGGCTCTGACCCCGATTTTCTTTTCTTTCTAGGCCGCGAGCTTCGCGCGCTGGTAGTCGAAGGCGAGCGGCTGGATGTCGCCGCGGTAGATCGCCTGAACGCGCTCCTCCGAGAGCGGGTAGCTGAACTGGGCGTTGCGCATGCGAATGCGCTGGTGCAGCTGCTCGACGATGAGCTTCTCCAGCAGGCTCCAGTCCCCCGGCGTGAGGCCTTCTTCGCCGATGCCGGCGATGCCCGAGAGCATGTGGCCGAATTCGTCGTCGTAGACCTTGCCGCAGGCCTCGGCGATCAGCCCGTCGATGCCGGTTCGGCCGGCGAGCTTCATGCCTTCGGAGAACAGCGTGCAGTATCCGCCTTCAGTAGTCCGGCATGCCCGCATGCCGAGCGCGCCGTGCGCCTCGCGGTGGCGGAAGCGCAGCGCGGTGAGCGCCTTTTCCTCGGGCCATTCCTCGAGCATGCCGGGGTGGAGCTTCGGCGCGCCTTTCGGCCGCACCGCGTCGTAGACGTCGGCGAAGAAGGTGTAGTGGCTGAACTCGGCCTTCACGCCTTCGAGCGCGTCGAGAAACTCGTGGCGGTCCATCGTGCGGTCGATGTTCGCCGTCTCCTCGGTGAGCCGCTTCAGCGACCCGGGAATGAGGCCGCCCCTGTCGTACTTGGTGACCCCCGAGCCCCAGAACTCCTTGAAGCACTGGCGCTTGAGCCAGACGAGGTCGGTCTCGAGCGTGCGCGTGGGCGAGGTCCAGTAGGAGCGCACGAGCTCGGCCTCGCCGGCCCAGAGCGGGGCCGCGACCTCGATCACCCGGCGCAGACTAGAATTGGCCATGGCCATGGAGGATACCGAGCGCGTGCGCGCCTGGGTAGAGCGGGCGCGCCGCGTCGTCGTTCTCACCGGCGCCGGCATCTCGACCGATTCGGGAATTCCCGACTTCCGCGGGCCTCAGGGGCTGTGGACGCGCAATCCGGCCGCCGAGAAGATGTCGGACATCCGCTACTACCTCGCCGATTCCGAGGTGCGCAAGGCGTCTTGGCAGAACCGTCTCTCCAGCCCGGCCTGGACCGCGCAGCCGAACCCGGGCCACCTTGCGCTCGTCGAGCTCGAACAAAGAGGGCAGCTGCACGCGCTCATCACGCAGAACATCGACGAGCTGCACCAGCTTGCCGGCAACTCCCAGGAACGGGTGATCGAGGTGCACGGCTCGATGCGCCGCTTCATGTGCTTCGGCTGCGGCATGCGCGGTCCGATGCAGCTCGTGCTCGAGCGCGTGCGCGCCGGCGAGGACGATCCGCCCTGCCGCGACTGCGGCGGCATCCTGAAGAGCGACACCATCTCGTTCGGCCAGCAGCTCGTGCCCGAGGTGATCGACCGCGCGATGCGGGCAGCTGCCGAGGCCGACCTCTTCATCGCCGTCGGCACGAGCCTGCAGGTCTACCCGGTCGCGGGCACGGTGGAGCTCGCACGCGGCGCCGGCGCGAGGATCGTGATCGTGAACGCCGAGCCGACGCCTTTCGACCGGGTCGCCGACGCGGTGTTCAACGAGTCGATCAGCGCGGTGCTGCCGCAGATCATTTCAGGCCGAGAAAGCGCCGCGCGTTCCCTGCACTGATGGCGTAGTGCGCATCGTCGTCGAGCTCGAGGCGCTCGAGGGCGCCCACCGGGTCGCGATCGCCCATCACGAATGGATAGTCGCTGCCGACCATGATCTGCGACGGGCCGAAGCGCTCGATCAGCAGCCGCGCCGCTGCAGGATCGAACACCAGCTGGTCGTAGAAAAACCGCCGCGCCGTGGAGGCCGGCGATTCCTTCAGCGCTTCCTTCGCCTTGGGGGTCATCTGCCAGGCGTGCACCAGCCGTGGCAGCAGCATCGCCATCGCGCCGCCGCCGTGGCTGAACGCGATGCGCAGCCCGGGGTGCCGCGCCGCCACGCCGCCGGTGATCATCGAGGCGCAGGCGAGCGCGATGTCGCCGGGAAAGCACACTGCCTGCTCGGAAAAGGGCCCGACGATGCGGTCCTGGCCGGCCGGACGCAGCGCGTGCACGAAGATCGCCGCGCCCATTTGCTCCGCCGCGGCGAAGAACGGCTCGAACTTCGGGTCGCCGATCGAGGTGCCGTTGACGTGGCTCGCGATCTCGAGGCCGGCGAATTTCAAGATTTTTACTATGTAATCGAGTTCGTGCAGGGCGGCGTCGAGATCCTGCAGCGGCACGGCTCCGAGCCCGACCAGGCGCTGGGGCGCGCGCGCGACCATGGCGGCGATCTGGTCGTTCAGGTGCCGGATCAGAACCTTCGCATCCTCCAGCGCCAGCCAGTAGGAGAGCAGCTCGGGCATCGGCGAAAGCGCCTGGCGCGCGACGCGCATCTCGTTCATGTCCTCGACGCGCCGCGGCACGCTCCAGCAGCCGTCGGACACCGTGCGATAGACCTTGCCCGAGATCATGACGTGCCGGTGGCACGCGTGCGCCTCGGCCATGGAGGGCCACGGGACGTCGCGGCCGCTTCCCCGGTACGCCGGGAAATTTTCCGGGACGACATGCGTATGGACGTCGATGCTCTCGCTCATCGCATTGATTATAGAATCGTCGCCATGACGCGCTTTCTTGTTTTGATCCTATTTTGTGCATGTGCAAACACTGCGTGGGCTCAATCCTGGCCGGCCAAGCCGGTGCGCATCATCGCGCCATTCGCGCCCGGCGGCAGCGCCGACACGCTCGGGCGCATCGTGGCGCAGAAGCTCACCGAAAGCCTGAAGGAAAACTTCCTGGTCGAGAACCGCCCGGGCGCGGGCGGCGTGATCGGATCCGAAGTGGTGGCCAAGGCGCCGCCCGACGGCTACACGCTGCTCGTATCGGGCGTGGCGTCGCATGCGGTCGCGCCGGCCTTGCCGCGCGGCACGCCATACGATCCGCTGAAGGACTTTACCCACATCGCGCTCTTTGGCGGGCCGCCCGCGGTACTGGTGGTCAACCCGAGCGTTCCGGCCCAGAACCTGAAGGAGTTCGTCGAGCTCCTGAAGAAGGAGCCGGGCAAGTTTTCCTACGGCTCGCCCGGCAACGGCACGCACGGCCAGCTCGTCGCGGAGCTCTTCAAGCACCTCGCGGGCGTCGAGATGCAGCACGTCCCATACAAGGGCGCCTCGAACGCGATGGCCGACCTCATCGCCGGGCACATCCAGGTCGCCTCGACCACGCTCTCGACCGCGTCGAGCCAGATCCACGGCGGCAGGGCGAGGGCGCTCGCGATCAGCACGGCGAACCGGCTGCCCGAGTATCCGAACGTGCCGACATACGCCGAAATGGGCTACAAGGACCTGGTGGCGACGATCTGGTTCTCGCTCTCGGGGCCGGCAGGCCTTCCCGCCGACATCGTCGAGCGCCTGAATGCCGAGGTGCGCAAGGCGCTCGACGCGCCCGATACGCGCGAGCGCCTGCGGCCGGAGGGCGTCGAGCCGGGCAAGCTGAGCGCCGCCGAGTTTTCCTCCTTCGTCGCCTCAGAGGTCAAGCGCTGGGCGCCGGTCGTCAAGGCTTCCGGCGCCAAAAACGATTGAGCGCGCACGTGCAATCGGAATTCCCGCGCTTTTCCGAGGCCGAGTATGCGAGGCGGCGGCACGCGCTCGCCATGGTCATGCAGCAGCGCGAGGTCGATCACCTGCTGATCGTCACCGACCAGCGCAGCGGCAACGCGCCGCAGTGGGTCACCGGCTGGCCGGGGACGGTCGAGGCTTTTGTGGTGTTCAGGCCGGGCGAGCAGATGACGATGCACGTCGAGTGGTACAACCACCTCCCGCTCGCCAGGCGCATCGCGCAGGGAGTCGACGTGCGCTGGGGCGAGCACCGCGGCATCGCGCTCGCCATCGAGGAGCTCGCGCGCCGCGGCGCGAAGCGCGTCGGGCTGATCGGGCCGCTCGCGAACCGGAAACTTAAAGAGCTGGAAGCGCGTTTCGAGGTGGTTCCGCTGGACGCCGATTACATCCGGCTGCGCCTGGTGAAGTCCGAGGAGGAGATCGAGTGGCTGCGGATCGGGGCGCGGCTCTCCGACGCCGGATTTGACGCGCTGCTTCACGGTACGCGGCCCGGTCTCGCCGAGTACGACCTCGCCAACCTGGTCGAGCGCGCGTACGTGGGGGAGGGCGGAACCACGTTCATCCACTACATCGGCGTCACTTCGATGGCCGAGCCGCGCCTGTGCGTGCCGCCGCAGTACGCCTCCTCGCGCCGGGTGCAGAAGGGCGACGTGGTGTTCTGCGAGCTGTCGGCCTACTGGTGGGATTACGCCGGACAGGTGCTGCGCAGCTTCACCGTGGGCGCCGACCCGACGCCGCTCTACCAGTCGCTGCACGACACCGCCGAAGCCGCATTCGACGCGGTCACCGGCGTGATCCGCCACGGCACCACCATGGAGCAGATCGTCGCCGCGGCGGGCATCATCGAGGAGCGCGGCTTCACCGTCTACGACGATCTCATGCACGGCTTCGGCGGCGGCTACCTGCCGCCGATCGTCGGCTCGCGCAGCCGCCCGGCGGGTCCCCTGCCGCAGCTCGCGCTGGAAGAGAACATGACGGTAGTGGTGCAGCCCAACGTCATCACGCCGGACCAGAAGGCCGGGGTGCAGGTCGGCGAGCTGGTGCGCGTGACGCGCGATGGCTTCGAGCGCCTGCATGCCGCGCCGCGCGGGTTTCTGCGCTCGCCCGAGCCGACCGGCCGTCTTGGAGTTTTGCCCGACGGTATCGTCTAGAGCATCGCCGAGCCGCCGTCGACGACGAGGGTCTGCCCGGTGAGGAAGGCGGCATCCTCGCTCGCGAGAAAGC
>JBJMWH010000009.1:0-12402 GCA_045810245.1 Burkholderiales bacterium
AGGTCGAAGAGCGCGCGCGCCTTTTCCAGCGCGACGCGCCAGTTTTCCGGGTTGCGGCACTGGGATCCGACATGGAAGGTCACGCCGGCGAGATCGGCGCCGAGCTTCGCCGCCGCGGCGACGACCTCGCGCGCGTCGCCCGCCCCCGCGCCGAACTTGCCGGACAACGGCCAGTCGGCGCCGATGTTCGGCGTCGCAATGCGCAGGTATAGCTTGGCGTCGGCCTTGGTTTCGTGCACGCGCCGCAGCTCGTCGACGCTGTCGACCACGAACCACTCCACGCCCTTGGCGGCCGCGTAGGCGATCGACTCGCGTGACTTGACTGGGTTGGAGTAGAAGATTTCCGCCGCGGGCACCCCGAGGCTGGCGAGCAGGTCGAGCTCCTGCGTCGAGGCGATCTCGAAGCCCGCGCCCTCCTGCGCCAGCACCTTGAGCACGCGCCGGTCGGGGTTCGCCTTGACCGCGTAGTGCGGCCGCACGCGCGGCATCGCCGCACGGAAACGGCGCACCTTGTCTCGCACGATGGCCGTGTCGAGGATCAGGAACGGGCGGGTGTACTTCTGGCGTGCTGCCTGGCGCACGATCTCGAAGTCGAGGCTGACCTCGGGATGCGTGTCGAAGAGCTGTTCTTGCGGTTGCGGCTTTGGAAGCGCGGCTTTGCGCGCGATGCTACTGCGGTCCCCCATCAAAGTTCTCCTTGGTGTGGAACTAAGTTTCCGGAATGTCCCGAATCTCGACTTCGTAAGCCATACCCTGACCTCTCTTGATGCTTCTCATGATGACCTCCTTTTGCTCGCTGAATCCAAAAGGAAAAAAACTTGAGCGGAGTATAGGGACATGACCCCCGCTGTCAAGCGCTTTTTTGGCGGATTTGCTGCTGTTTTGCGCAGCGGTTTCTTAGATCCGCGGCAGCGTCACGCCGCGCTGCCCTTGGTACTTGCCGCCGCGGTCACGATACGACGTCTCGCACGGCTCGTCGGACTCGATGAAGATCACTTGCGCCACGCCTTCGTTCGCGTAGATGCGCGCCGGAAGCGGCGTGGTGTTGGAGAACTCGAGCGTGACGTGGCCTTCCCATTCGGGCTCGAGCGGCGTGACGTTCACGATGATTCCGCAGCGCGCGTACGTGGACTTGCCCAGGCAGATGGTGAGCACGTTGCGCGGGATGCGGAAGTACTCCACGGTGCGGGCAAGGGCGAACGAGTTGGGCGGAATGATGCAGACCTCGCCCTTGTAGTCGACGAAGTTCTTTTCGTCGAAGTGCTTCGGATCGATGATGGTCGAGTTGACGTTGGTGAAGATCTTGAATTCGGTCGAGCAGCGGATGTCGTAGCCGTAGCTCGAGGTCCCGTAGGAAACGATTTTCTTTCCCTCAGAAGCCTTTACCTGTTCGGGCGCGAACGGCTCGATCATCCCCTTGGCCGCCATGCGGCGGATCCACTTGTCGGATTTGATGGTCACGGGGCTATGATAGCCGCTCAAGATGCCCACCACAGCCGCAGCGCTGCTGTTCGGCGCCTTGGCACCGCTGGCGGCGGTTGCCGCGAACGACGTGCAATTCACCGAAACCGAGGTCCGCGCAATCCTCTCGCATGGCCCGTGGCCGACGGCCATCAGCACCGATCCGACCAACCGCGCCTCCGGCCGTGGCGGCGGGATCGAGCTGGGCGAGCGCCTGTTCTTCGACACCCGTCTGTCCGGCAGCGGTCGCTTCTCGTGCGCCACCTGCCACGTTCCGGAGCGCAACTGGACCGACAACAAAGTGCATGGGGTGGCAGCGGCCGAAGTCGACCGCAACACCCCGACTCTCATGAACGTGCGGCTCGGACGCTGGTACGGTTGGGACGGCGGCGCCGACAGCCTCTGGTCGCAGAGCATCCGCCCGATTCTCGACGCGCGAGAGCTCGGCGCCAGCGCGCACCATGTCGCCGAGCTGATGCGCAGTGACGCAGAGCTTTCCTGCCGCTATCGGCGCAGCTTCGGCGAGCCGCCCTCTCCGGCCGACGACGAGGAAGTGATGGTGAACGTCGCCAAGAGCCTCGCCGCCTTCCAGGAGACCTTCGACAGCCCGCCCACGCCGTTCGACCGCTTCCGCAACGCGCTGGCGCGGGGCGAGCGTTCGCAGGCCGGGACCTACTCCGACGCCGCGCGGCGCGGGCTCAAGATCTTCGTCGGCAAGGGGAACTGCTCGAGCTGCCACAGCGGGCCGAACTTTACGAACGGAGAATTCGCGAACAACGGCTTCTCGACCGACCCGGGCCAGCCTGAGGGACTGAAGCTCGCGCAGGCCAGCCGCTTCAATCTGGCCGGACGCTACAACGACGACCCGACAAAGGCGATACGCGCCGTGAAGCAGCCCGACGCGGGCGCCTTCAAGGTACCCACGCTACGACACCTGATGCTCACCGCACCCTATGGGCACGACGGCAGGCGGGAGACGCTTGCCGAGGTGGTGCGGCACTACTCGGAAAAAGGATCGGCATCGCTGCCGGCGCTCGGGCTGACCCCGGCCGAGCAGACCGATCTGGTTGTGTTCCTGGAATCGATCAGCACGCTCAGCAACCCCTGGCGACCCAGCGAAGACCACAACCGCTGCCACTAGCCTGTGCGCCTTCGCCCGCTGACACCAAACCTCGGCGCCGAAATCTCGGGCGTCGAGCTTTCAGCCGACATGGACGCAGCGCTCTTCGGCGCCCTGTACCAGGCTTTCCTGCACTACCAGGTCCTGGTCTTCCCGCCGCACGATCTGCCGCCGGGCACCCAAGTGGCCTTCGCGCGCCGCTTCGGCGAGGTGCAGGTGCATGTCATGAACCAGTACCACGCCGACGGCTACCCGGAGCTCTATCGTCTATCTAACCTCGACCGGTACGGCAGGCCCAGCGGCCATCATCCGGACAAAGGCACGCTGGCTTGGCACAGCGACGGGTCGTGGCAGCGCGTGACCGGGCAGGCGACGATCATCTACGGCGAGGTCATGCCGCAAAGCGGCGGCCAGACGCAGTTCTGTGACATGTATGGCGCATACGAGCGCCTCAGCACGTCATGGAAGACGCGCGTGGCCGGCCTGCGCGCCGTGCACAACCTCGACTTCTCGCGCAACCGGCGCCACGGCGAGGACCCGCTCAGCGAGACGCAACGCCTGGCGAAGCCGCCGGTCGACCATCCGATCGTGCGCACGCATCCGGAAACGGGGCGTAAGTGCGTGTTCCTCGGCGACCACGCGGAGTACATCCTGGGCCTGCCCTATGACGAAGGCCGCGCGCTGATCGAAGAGCTGAACGCACTGGCGGTGCACGCCGACCTCACCTACGAGCATTGCTGGAAAGCACGCGAACTACTGGTCTGGGACAACCGCTGCGTGATGCACCGCGCAACGGCATACGACGCCGCCAACGAGGCGCGCGTCATCCGGCGCTGCACCGTGCTCGGGGAAATCCCAGCCTAGGTGTTCTGGACGACGATGTTCGGGAACTTCGAGGTCATGTCGCGCTGCGACTCGGCGACCTTTACTGCGCAACGCCGGGCGATGCGCTTGTAAATGGCGGCGATCGGACCGTCGGGCTCCGAGACCACGGTCGGCTTTCCCGCGTCAGCCTGGCTGCGGATCGCTTCGTCCAGCGGCAGCTGCCCGAGCAGCTCGGTGCCGTAGTCGCGGCACATCCTCTCGGCACCGCCGGCGCCGAAGATGTGGCTCTCGTGGCCGCATTTTGGACAGACGTGGACCGACATGTTCTCCACCACCCCGAGGATCGGAATACCGACCTTCTCGAACATCTTCAGACCCTTGCGTGCGTCGATGAGCGCGATGTCCTGAGGCGTGGTGACGATCACGGCGCCGGTCACGGGCACCTTCTGGGCGAGCGTGAGCTGGATGTCGCCCGTGCCCGGCGGCAGATCGACTACGAGGTAATCGAGGTCGCGCCAGCTCGTGTCCTTGAGGAGCTGCTCCAGCGCCTGCGTGACCATCGGCCCGCGCCACACCATCGGCGTGTCCACGTCGATGAGGAAGCCGATCGAGATCGCCTGCAGCCCATGGCCCTCCATCGGCTCGAGGTGCTTGCCGTCCCTGGACTCCGGCCGGCCTGCGATGCCGAGCATCATCGGCTGGGACGGTCCGTAAATGTCGGCGTCAAGCACGCCGACCGTCGCGCCCTCCGAGGCGAGCGCGAGGGCGAGATTGACCGCTGTGGTGGACTTGCCGACCCCACCTTTGCCGGAGGCGACGGCAATGATGTTCTTGATGCCCGGGATGAGCTTCACGCCGCGCTGCACGGCGTGCGCCACAACTTTCGAGGCCACGTTGACAGCCACGTTGCGCGCGCCCGCCTGCCTGAGCGCCTGGGCCACTTGCCGGCGGATCGGCTCGATCTGGCTCCTGCCGGGGTAGCCGAGCTCGATGTCGAGCGTGACGTCCTCGCCCGTCACCTTGACGTTGCGGGCCGAGCGGGTGGCGACGAAATCCTTGCCGGTGTTCGGGTCGACGAGCTGCCTGAGAGCGTCCTGAACGGCCGCTTCACTGAGGGACATGGTTGAAGTGTAAGCTAAAATCGCGCGTTTTCCGCCCGCTGATGCCTCGCACCCTCTTCGTCACGACGGCGTTGCCGTATGCCAACGGCCCGTTTCATATCGGCCACATCATGGAGTACATCCAGGCCGATACCTGGGTGCGTTTTCAACGCATGCAGGGGCATACGGTGCACTTCGTGGGTGCCGACGACGCGCACGGCGCGCCTATCATGCTCGCCGCCGAAAAGGTCGGGAAGACGCCGGAGGCATTCATCGCCGAGATTCAGCGCGGCCGCCGCCAGTATCTGGACGGCTTCCATCTCAGCTACGACAACTGGCACTCGACCCATTCGCGCGAGAACACGGAGCTCTCGCAGGGCATCTACCGCAAGCTGAAGGCCGCGGGCCTGGTGTACACCCGCCCGGTCGAGCAGTACTTTGACCCGGTCAAGGCAATGTTCCTCGCCGACCGCTACATCAAGGGCGAGTGCCCGAACTGCGGCGCCAAGGACCAGTACGGCGACGCCTGCGAGAACTGCAGCAGCGTCTATCCGGCAACCGCGCTCAAGAACCCGTACTCGACGCTGTCCGGGGCAACGCCGGTTCTGAGGACCTCCGAGCATCATTTCTTCCACCTGTCCGACCCCAATTGCAAGAGCTTCATCCGTCGCTGGATCGACAGCACCGGGCGACTCCAGCCGCAGGTCGCCAACAAGGCGAAGGAGTGGCTCGACGGCACGGGCGACAAGGCGCTTTCGGACTGGGACATCTCGCGCGACCCGCCGTACTTCGGCATCCGCATTCCCGACATCACGGAGGAGAAGTACCTCTACGTGTGGCTCGACGCGCCGATCGGCTACTTCGCCAGCCTCAAGAACTACTGCGAGCGCCGCAAGCTGGACTTCGAGAGCTTCGTGCGCCCCGGCGGCAACGCGGAGATGATCCACTTCATCGGCAAGGACATCATCTACTTCCACACGCTCTTCTGGCCCGCGATGCTCGAGTTCTCCGGCTACCGCACGCCGGACCACGTCTATGTCCACGGGTTCATCACCGTCTCCGGCGACAAGATGTCCAAGTCGCGCGGCACGGGCGTCAGCCCGCTGCGCTACCTCGAGCTGGGCATGAATCCCGAGTGGCTGCGCTACTACATCGCGGCCAAGCTGAACGCCAATGTCGAGGACCTCGACTTCAACCCCGACGACTTCCTCGCCCGCGTGAACAGCGACCTCGTCGGTAAGTACGTCAACATCGCAGCGCGCGCGGCAAGCTTTATAAGCAAGCTATTTGACGGAAAGTTGTTCAAGTTCGAACCGCCGAGCGGAACCGCCTTCCCACAGCAAAGTTGGGGAGTTGCGATCGGCCATGAGGAGCCTATTCGAGAGGCTTATGAGGCGCGGGAATTTGGCAAGGTCATCCGCGAGGTGATGGGTATCGCGGACTTCGTAAACCAGCGATACGACCAAGCTAAGCCTTGGGAGCTTGCCAAGGATCCTGCCCGGCGCGCCGATCTGCATCGTGTCTGCAGTGACGCCATTGACGCATTCTTTGTGCTGACCATCTATCTGGCGCCGGTCCTTCCGGCCACGGCCAGGCGCGTCGCAAGGGAGCTTTTCGGCCTCGACCGAGAATTGAGTTTCCAGGATCTCAAGTCTCTGCCCGACAACATTCGGCCGTTCAAACACCTCATCACTCGGGTCGAAGAAAGGCAGCTCGACGAACTGTTCGACATCGCGGCGGTGCCGCAGCCGAGCGCGCCGCAGCGCCACGCGGAGAAGCAGCAGCACCAGGCGAAGGAGCAGGCCGTGACCGACACGATCAACATTGACGATTTTTCAAAGCTTGAGCTGCGCGTGGCGAAAATCACGCGCGCCGAGGCGGTCGAGGGCGCCGACAAGCTGCTCAAGCTCGAGCTCGACCTCGGCGGCGCCACGCGCACCGTGTTCGCAGGCATCAAGTCCGCGTACCGGCCCGACCAGCTCGAGGGCAAGCTCGCGGTGGTGGTGGCCAATCTCGCGCCGCGCAAGATGAAGTTCGGCGTCTCCGAGGGCATGGTGCTCGCGGCTTCGGGCGACGAAGGGCCGGGAATTTTTCTCGTTTCCCCGGACGCCGGGGCGAAACCCGGCATGCGCGTAAAATAGTTAGTATCGCGGCCGCAGAGCCGCAACCGCGGAGATCGTCGTGGAGAGCTCGAGCCGCACGCTCGTATGCAGCGTGCTCTTCCTCGACATCGTCGAGTACTCGAAGAAGCCGGTCGCCGAGCAGCTCGAGCTGAAGCAGGCGTTCAACCGCGCGCTCGCCACCGCGCTCGAGCAGGTTCCGCAGCGCGACCGCATCATCCTCGATACCGGCGACGGCGCGGCGGTCACGTTCATGGGCGATCCGGAGGACGCGCTGTTCTCGGCGCTCGCGGTGCGCAACATGGCCTCCGACGGAATGCCGGTGCGCCTGGGCGTCAATCTGGGGCCGGTGCGCCTGGTGAAGGACCTGAACGGCCAGATGAACATCATCGGCGACGGCATCAACGTCGCGCAGCGCGTGATGAGCTTCGCCGACCCCGGGCAGCTCCTGGTTTCGCGCTCGTTCTACGAAGTCGTGTCGTGCCTGTCGCGCGACTATATGAATCTGTTCCGCCACGAGGGCTCGCGCACCGACAAACACGTGCGCGAGCACGAGGTCTATTCAGTCGTCGGCGGCGCGCCGATGGCGCGCCGCGTGGCGCAGACCGAGTCGATGGTGCAGGCGCGCGACGGCGGCTGGCTCGCCGGCATGGGTCCGCTCGGGCTGCGCCGCTCGGCGCTGCTCGCCGCGCCGCTCGCCTTTTTCGTCGTAATCGGCGCCGCCGTCGCCGCCAAAACCATGCTCGAATCCTCGGCGCCGGCCGCGGCGAGGCAGACTGGCGCCGCGGGCGACGGCAAGTTCGACAAGAAGCTGGTGGCGCGCCTGGAAAAGAAGCCCGAGCGTGCGAACGACAAGCCGGGGCTCCAAGGTGAGCTCGTCCGCATCGAGCTCGCGGTCTTGCCGTGGGGCGAGATCCTGGTCGACGGCAAGAGCCGCGGCGTCAGTCCGCCGCTGCGGACGCTTGATATTCCCGCCGGCTCGCATACGATAGAGATTCGCAACTCCACGTTTCCGAGTCACGTGGAAAAGGTGAACGTGAAAGCCGGAGAAGCCATAAGAATAAGGCACAGGTTCCAGAAATGACCCGACCGCTGATGGCGCTCCTGCTCGCTGCGCTGACCGGCTGCGAGACCGAGCCGGTGCGCGAAGTGCAGAAGCTGTTCCAGCCGACGAAAGCCCAGCAGACCCTGAGCGCGGGCCTCAAGCAGTACGAGGACGGCGAGTACGAGCAGTCGCTGACTACCTTGCAGAGCGCCATCCAGCAGGGCCTCCCCGAGCGCGACCGCGTGAATGCCTACAAGCACTCGGCGTTCATCTATTGCGTCTCCAGCCGCGAGCGCCAGTGCCGCGAGGAGTTCAAGAAGGCGCTCGCCATCGATCCCGGCCTGGACCTCGCCCCCGAGGAGGCGGACCACCCCATGTGGGGGCGGGTCTTCCGATCGGTCAAGGCCGGCCGCTAGGCGGCGCGGCGGACGCGGACATGGAGGCAAGCAAGCTCGGCCGCTACGCGATCCAGTCGGAGCTCGGTCGCGGCGCCATGGGCGTGGTGTACAAGGCGACCGACACCGCGCTCGAGCGCACGGTGGCGGTCAAGACCGTCAACATGGCGCTGGAGCGCGACGGCGCCGAAAAGTACGAGGCGCGGTTCTACCAGGAGGCGCGCGCGGCCGGAAGCCTCAACCATCCGAACATCGTCACCGTGTACGACGTGGGCAAGGAAGGCAATGTCGCTTACATGGCGATGGAGTTCATCGAAGGACAGGAGCTGCGCTCGCTCCTGGCCGAAGGGCGCGCGCTGCCGGTATCGCAGGCCGTGTCCATCGCGGCGCAGGTGGCCGAGGGTCTCGCCTACGCGCACCAGCACGGCGTGGTGCACCGGGACATCAAGCCGGCCAACATCATGGTGCTCTCTGACGGGCCGGTGAAGATCACCGACTTCGGCATCGCGCGCATGCGCGCGAGCAACGACGAGCTCACGCAGAGCGGCATGATGCTCGGCTCCCCGAAGTACATGTCGCCGGAGCAGGTGATCGGCAAGCGCGCCGACCACCGTTCGGACATTTTCTCGCTCGGCGTCATCCTGTACGAGACGCTCACGGGGAGCGCCCCGTTCAGCGGCGAGAACGTGACGGCGCTCATGTACCAGATCGTGAACTTCGCGCCGCCGGCACCGAGCGCGGTGAACCCGGCGGTGCCGGAGCTCCTCAACTTCATCGTTGCCAAGATGCTCGCCAAGCCGCTCGAGGAGCGCTATCAGACCGCGCAGGAAGTGGCGAACGACCTGCGCAACTGCGAGCGCCAGATCACTTCGCCCGCGGCGATCACCCAGCCGCTGCGGCCCTTGGGTGTGGGCACGGCGGGAGCGGGCGGCCTCGCCGCCGGAACCCAGCCCGAGCTCGCGTTGACCCAGGCCCAGTCGGTAGTGATGGCGCAGACGTTGAACCGCACCCGGCAGGACGATTCGACGCGCGGCGAAGGCACCGACCCGCCGGCGCGGGGCCTGGCGCACTCCTTCGACTCGGTTGAGGCGACCCAGCGCCTCGCAACGCTCACCGGGGCTTCGACCACGCTGTCCGATTCGGTGTCGGCGACGCAGGCGATGAGCTCGCTCAGACCGCCGGAAAGCCACGGCTGGCGTCCCCGCGACTGGCTGCTCGTTGGCGGCGCGCTGCTCCTCGGCCTGCTCATCGCGACCGCCATCCTGCGCGCCTAGGGAAGACCGAGTCCGCTAGCGGTGCTTCCTGCTCGCTTCCGGCGGCTCCCATGGCCGGCCGGTGCGCTTCTCGATGTATTCGCGGATCAGGCGGCGCACGACCTGGGAGGGCGTCTGGTCCTCCGCCGCGCACAGCTCCTCGAACAGCGCCTTCTTGCGCGGGTCGACGAGGATGGTGAGCCGGGCCGTGCGCTGTTCCATGGCCTTCTAGGATAACACCGTTAGAATTGCATGATAATATGATTTACATGGAATTCCCCCTCGGCGGCTGGCTGTCCGGCGTCGACGCCGTGCTCGCCGCGGCCGGTGCCTGGATCGTCCTCGGCGCCGCGGCCATGGCCGCGCCCGGCAGCCTGCGGCTCTCGGCGCGGGTGCTCTACCCCGCGGGCGCCGCGGTCGGCCTCGCGCTCGGCGCCACGGCGCTCGCCTGCCTGAGCGACGCCGAGAGCACGCGCGTGCTCCCGCTCGGCCTTCCCGGCCTGCCGTTCCACGCGCGACTCGACGCTCTTTCGGCCTTCTTCCTCCTGCTTCTCGCCGTGGTTGCCGCCGCCGTTTCGGTGTACACCGTGGGATACCTGCGCCACGCCGCGGGGGCTGCCCCCGGCGTGCAGTGCCTGTGCCACCACGTATTCCTCGCCAGCATGGCGCTGGTCCTCGTGGCCGACGACGCCTACTTCTTCATGGTGGCGTGGGAAACCATGGCGCTGTCGTCGTTTTTCCTCGTGACGAGCGACCACCGCCACGCCGAGATCCGGCGCGCCGGCTACCTGTACTTCCTGATCGCGCACCTCGGCGCGATCTCGATCCTCCTGTGCTTCGGCGCCCTGCAGGCTGGCACCGGCGACTACAGCTTCGACGCGATGCGCGCGCTGCAGCAGCCCGCAGGCTGGGGCAGCATCGCCTTCGCGCTCGCGCTTGCCGGCTTCGGCGCCAAGGCCGGCATCGTGCCGCTGCACGTATGGCTGCCCGAAGCGCACCCGGCCGCGCCCTCGCCGGTGTCGGCGCTGATGTCGGCGGTGATGCTGAAGACCGCGGTGTACGGCCTGATGCGCGTCACCCTTGACCTCATCGGCTTTCCGCTGTGGTGGTGGGGCGTGGTTGCCCTCGTGGTCGGGCTCGCCAGCGCGCTCTTCGGTGTCATCTTCGCCGCGACCCAGAGCGACATGAAGCGCCTGCTCGCCTACTCTTCGATCGAGAACATCGGGCTCATCGTCGCGGGCTTTGGCCTCGCGCTGCTGTTTCGCGGCTTCGGCATGGCCAGCCTTGCGGCGCTCGCGCTGACCGCCGCCCTCTACCACTGCCTGAACCACGCGCTCTTCAAGGGCCTGCTGTTCCTCGCCACGGGGTCGGTGCTTCACGCCACGAGCGAGCGCAGCCTCGGGCGGCTGGGAGGACTGATCCATCGCATGCCGTGGGTCGCGTGGTGCGCGCTCATCGGCTCGGCGGCAATCGCGGGGCTGCCGCCGCTCAACGGCTTCGTCTCGGAGTGGCTGTTGCTCCAGGCGTTCCTCTTTACGCCGGGGCTGCCGCAAGGCTACGTCAACATGCTCGTGCCCGCAGCGGGCGCCGCAGTGGCGCTGGCGGCGGCGCTCTCGGGCTATGTCATGGTGAAGTTCTTCGGCGTGGTGTTCCTCGGCCAGCCGCGCGACGCGCGCGCCGCGGAAGCGCACGACGCCGGGCCCTGGGAACGCGCCGCACTGGTCTGGCTCGCCGCCGGCTGCATAGTGCTCGGCCTGGCGCCAATGCTGGTGCTCAAGCTCCTGGAGCCGGTTACCCAGCGCTTCACGGGCTACGCGCTCGCGGGGCTCGGGAGCGAGTGGCTGTTCCTCGCGCCGATCGGCGCCGAGCGCGCGAGCTACAGTCCGCTCCTCTTCTTCGCAGTGGCGGCGCTCCTCGTGGGCGCGACCTGGCTGGCGGTGCGGGCCTTCTACCACGGCCGCGTGCGGCGCGCGCCGCCCTGGGATTGCGGCTTCCCTTGGCTCACCGCGCGCATGCAGGACAGCGCCGAAGGCTTCGGCCAACCGGTGAAGGTGGTGTTCCGGCCCGTGTTTCGCATCGAAGGCGAGGCGCCTTCGCCCGGCGATGCGCGGCCACGCTACCGCGAGAGCACGGAGGACCGCCTGTGGTACTGGCTCTACGTGCCGGTCGCCCGCGCGGTCGAAAGGATCACCGCCCTGGTGAGCCTGCTCCAGCGCGGCCGGATCTCGGTGTACCTCACCTACAGCTTCGCCACGCTCCTCGTGCTGCTGTTTTTCATCCGCTGAGCGCATCGCGCGGACCATGAACGACGCCTCCGGCCTGGTCGCCCAGTTAACCGAGGTGCTGGCCGCGATCCTGCTCGCGCCGCTACTCAGCGGCTGGGTGAATCAGTGCCGCGCCTGGCTCCAGAACCGGCGCGGACCCGGGCTGCTCCAGCCCTACCGCGTGCTCGCGAAGCTCTTCGAGAAGGAGGTGGTCCTGGCGCACAACGCCTCTTCGCTCTTCCGCAGCTCGCCGTATCTGATCTTCGGCTGCCTGGTGCTCGCGGCGGCCATCGTGCCCACGCTGGGCACCGACCTTCCGCTCAACCCCGCCGCGGACGCGATCGCCCTGGTCGGCCTGCTCGCGCTGGCGCGCTTCTTCATCGCGCTCGCCGGGATGGACGTCGGCACGGCCTTCGGCAGCCTCGGCGCGCGCCGCGAGATGATGGTCGGCTTCCTCGCCGAGCCGGCGCTGCTCATGGTGCTGTTCACCGCCTCGCTCATCTCACACTCCACCTCGCTCACGACCATCGTCGAGACGCTGGCGCACCGCGAGTTCGTGATCTACCCGAGCATGGCCTTCGCCGGCGTCGCTTTCACCATGGTGTCGCTCGCCGAGAACGCGCGCATCCCGGTCGACAACCCTGCGACGCACCTCGAGCTCACCATGATCCACGAGGCAATGGTGCTCGAGTACTCGGGTCGCCACCTGGCGCTGATGGAATGGGCGGCGAGCCTGAAGCTGTTCGCCTACTCCTGCCTCGGCCTGGCCCTGTTCCTTCCCTGGGGCGTGGCCGAGGCGCACGCGCCGCTCGAGCTGAT
>JBJMWH010000010.1:0-6851 GCA_045810245.1 Burkholderiales bacterium
GCGCGCTATGTACAACGCGACGGCGCCGGCCCGGCGCGGGTTACGCTCGGAGCGCGCAGCGTGGAGTTTGCCGCCGGCGCCGACGAAGCACCGCGCCACGCGCTGCACGATGCGCTCGATGCCGCCGGCTACCCGCGGCAAGCCGACCCCGCGCGCATCAACCGGCCCAAGGTCCTCGCCATCCTCGTGCTGCTCGTCCTATTCGCCGCGATGGTCTACGGCCCGATCGCCGCAGCCCTGGTCGAGATGTTCCCGACCCGGGTGCGCTGCTCGTCGGTCAGCCTGCCGTATCACATCGGCAATGGCTGGTTCGGCGGGCTGTTGCCGGCGACCAGCATCGCGATCGGCGCCCACACCGGCCGCATGCTCGACGGCCTCTGGTACCCGGTCGCGGTGGCGGCGGCGAGCGCCGTGATCGCACTCCTCTTCGTACGAGAAACCAAGGACCGCGATATCTATGCGGGCGAGTGAGCCCGGCACGCGCTCGCGGATTGCGGTAGGGTAGGGCTATCGACCGGCTGGACCGCGGCAGGTGAGCGAAGAAACCAAGAGCCAGCGCTTCGTCGCGCTGTGCGTGCTGGGGATGGTGCTGTTCAACTTCCCCATCCTCGCGCTGTTCAACGTCGGCGGGACGTTGTTCGGCGTCCCGGTGCTGTATGCGTACATCTTCGCGGCCTGGGCGGCGCTCATCGCGCTGATGGCGCTGGTGGCCGAACGGTAGGCGCAGCATGCTCCAGGGCCCGGTCATCATCCTCACCGCCTTTGCCTACCTGGGGCTGCTCTTCGCCATCGCCTTCTACGCCGACAAACGCGCCGACACCGGCCGGCCGGTAATCGCCAGTGCCTACGTCTACAGCCTGTCGCTCGCGGTCTACGCCACCGCGTGGACCTTCTACGGCAGCGTAGGGCGCGCGGCGAGCGACGGCGTGGGCTTTCTGCCGATCTACATCGGCCCGACGCTGATGATCGCGCTTTGGTGGGTGGTGATGCGCAAGATCCTGCGCATCTCGAAGCGCAACCGCATCACCTCGCTCGCCGACTTCATCGCCTCGCGCTACGGCAAGAGCGCGCTGATCGGCGGGCTGGTCACGGTGATCGCGGTAATCGGCATCCTGCCGTACATCTCGCTGCAGCTCAAGGCCATCGCGAGCAGCTACTCGATCCTGGTTCAGTATCCCCAGATCACGATGCCGGCGGCGGCCACGGGCGCCGGCGTCTCCAACGACACCGCGTTCTGGATCGCGCTGATCCTCGCCGCGTTCACCATCGCCTTCGGCACGCGCCACCTCGACGCTGCCGAGCACCACCAGGGCATGGTCGCGGCGATCGCCTTCGAGTCGCTGGTCAAGCTGCTCGCGTTCCTCGCCGTCGGGGTGTTCGTCACCTTCGGCCTGTACAACGGGTTCGGCGATCTGTTCGCGCGCGCCGCCGCGGAGCCCAAGCTCGCCGCGATGATGGCGCCGCTCGGCGACGTCGCGGGCGGCTACGCGAGCTGGGTCTGGCTCACGATCCTGTCGATGCTGGCGATCATGTTCCTGCCGCGGCAGTTCCAGGTCACCGTGATCGAAAACCTGGACGAGCGCCACCTCAACAAGGCGATCTGGCTGTTCCCGCTTTACATGCTGGCGATCAACGTGTTCGTGCTGCCGATCGCCTTCGGCGGGCTGCTGCATTTCCCTTCGGGCGTGGACGCGGACACCTTCGTCCTCACGCTGCCGATGGCCGAGAAGCAGGAGGCGCTCGCGCTGCTCGTGTTCATCGGCGGCCTGTCCGCGGCCACCGGCATGGTCATCGTCGAAACCATCGCGCTCTCCACCATGGTGTGCAACGACCTCGTGATGCCGGTGCTCCTGCGGCTGCGCGCGCTGCGGCTCACGGAGCGGCAGGACCTGACCGGGCTGCTGCTCGGCATCCGGCGCGGCGCGATCGTGTTCATCCTGTTGCTCGGCTACACCTACTTCAAGCTCGCGGGCGAGGCTTACGCGCTGGTCTCGATCGGCCTGATCTCGTTTGCCGCGGTGGCGCAGTTCGCCCCGGTCGCGCTCGGCGGCATCTTCTGGAAGGGTGGTACGCGGCGCGGCGCGATCGCCGGCCTGAGCGCCGGATTCGCGGTGTGGTCCTACACGCTGTTGCTGCCGGCGCTCGCGCGCTCGGACTGGCTGCCGCTCGGCCTGCTCGAGCACGGACCCTGGGGCATCGAGCTGCTGCGGCCGCTCGAGCTGTTCGGCCTCGCGGGCCTCGACCAGATCACCCACGCCATGATCTGGAGCATGCTGGCCAACATCGGCGCCTACGTGGGCGTCTCGCTGCTTGCCTCGCCGAGCGCCGCCGAGGCCCGCCAGGCGAGCCTGTTCGTCGACGCGTTCCGGCAGGAGACCGGCGGCGCGCGGTTCTGGCGCGGCACCGCCTCGGTGCCCGAACTGTACAACGTGCTCGCGCGATTCCTCGGAAGTGCCGGCGCCGATGCCTCGTTCCGCGACTATGCGGCGGGCAAGGGCCTGGCGTGGCCCGACGCGCGGCTCGAGGCCGACGCCGAAATGGTGCACTACGTGGAGGTGCAGCTCGCAGGCGCGATCGGCGCGGCTTCGGCGCGGGTCATGATCGCCTCGGTGGTGAAGGAGGACGCGCTCACCGTCGACGAGGTCCGCGCGATCCTCGACGAGGCCTCGCAGGTGGTCGTGTACAGCCATCGCCTGGAGCAGAAGTCGCGCGAGCTCGAGGCCGCCACCGCGGAGCTGCGCCAGGCCAACGAGCGGCTGAAGGAGCTCGACCGAATGAAGGACGACTTCGTGTCGATGGTGACGCACGAGCTGCGCACGCCGCTCACCTCGATCCGCGCGTTCTCCGAGATCCTGCGCCAGGACCCGAACGTGGAACTCGCGCAGCGCAAGAGGTTCCTCGACATCATCACCAAGGAGACCGAGCGGCTCACGCGCCTCATCAACCAGGTGCTCGATCTCTCGAAGATCGAGTCGGGCCGCGCCGAGTGGCACGAGTCGCAGGTCGACCTGAAGGAGCTGATCGACGACGCGGTGACGGGGATGGGGCGGGTGTTCGAGGAGAAAGGCATCCGGGTGGAGCTCGCGCTGCCGGATGCGGTGCCGTCCGTGCGCGGTGACCTCGACCGCATCATCCAGGTGCTGCTCAACCTGCTGTCCAACGCGGTGAAGTTCTGCGACCCGGCGGGCGGGCGCATCGAGGTCTTGCTGACCGCGCAGCCCGACTGCCTGCGCGTGGACGTGCGCGACAACGGGCCCGGCGTCAGCCCCACGGACCAGGCCGTGATCTTCGAGAAATTCCGCCAGGGCGGCGACGCGCTCACCAACAAGCCGCAGGGCACCGGCCTGGGCCTGCCGATCAGCCGGCATATCGTGGAGCACCACGGCGGCCGGCTGTGGGTGGAAAGCCGGCCCGGCGCGGGCGCCTGCTTCTCGTTCACCCTGCCGCTCGAGCGCGTCGCCGCCGCTGCATGAAGAAGATCCTCATCGCCGACGACGAGCCGAACATCGTGACCGCGCTCGAGTTCCTGCTCGAGCACAACGGCTACCAGGTGCTGGTCGCCCGCAACGGCGGCGCGGCCCTGAAGATGATCGAGGACGAGCGGCCCGACCTGGTGCTGCTCGACGTCATGATGCCGGTGAAGAGCGGCTACGAGGTGTGCCAGCGCATGCGCGAGCGCGCCGACTGGCGCGACATCAAGATCATCATGCTGACGGCGAAAGGACGCGACGTCGAGATGAGCAAGGGCCTGTCGATCGGCGCCGACCTCTACATCACCAAGCCGTTCTCCACCCAGGAGCTGGTGGCGAAGATCAACGCGCTGCTGCAGGCCGGCGCGAGCTAGGCGGCGCGCGGCGCCATGCGCGGCAGGCTCCGGTACGCAGCTTGGCTCGCTGCCCTCTACGGAACGCTCCTCGCGGGCGCCACGGCGAGCGCGCTCATGCTGGCCGCGGGCCTGTCCCCGGCGGCGCTCGCGTTCGTCGCTGCGCTGATGCTCGCCGCCTGCGCCGGCGTCGCCGCCTGGCTTTACCGGCGCTTCGTGATCGCGCCGCAGGCGCTCGCCGACAGGACCCGCGTGGTGCTGGCGAATCCCGCCCACCGGGTCGACCCCGCCAGCCCAGAGCTCGCCACGCTCGCCTCGGAGATCAACCGCCTGGCCGGCGCCTACCACGGCGTGCACAGCGAGATGGAGGCGAAGATCGCCGAGTCGGGCTCGCGGCTGGAAGAGGAGCGCAACCGTCTCGCGGCGCTGATGTCGGATCTCTCGCAGGCGGTGCTGCTGTGCAACGCAGAGGGCCGGGTGCTGCTCTACAACGAGCAGGCGCGCGCGCTTTTCAGCGGCGCCGCCGCGCCGCTCGGCCTGGGGCGTTCGGTGTTCGGGCTGCTCGACCGGGGCGAGATCGGGCACGCGCTCGACAAGCTGCAGTACGCGCTCGACCAGGGCGTCGAGGCGCCGAGCACGCGCTTCGTCACGGCGCTCGCCGCGCGCGGCCTAGTCCGGGTGCAGATGACGCCGTTTCTCGCTGCCGGCGGGCGCATCGGCGGGGTGGTCCTCGCGCTCGAGGACGTCACGCGCTTCGTCGGCCAGGAAATGCAGCGGCGCCTGCTGCTGCAGACTCTGGCGGCCGGGGTGCGTGCCCCGGTGGCGAATATCCGCGCCAGCGCCGAGAACCTGGTGAGCTTTCCGCACATCGACGCCGCGCAGCGCGGCCGCTTCGCCGGCATCATCGCGGAGGAATCGGCGCGGCTGTCGCAGACCATCGACCGGGCGTTGAGCGAGTACGCGGACACCATCAAGGCGAGCATGGTGCTCGAGGACATGCGCGCCGCCGACGTCATCGCGGTGGCGAAGCCCCGGCTCGGGGCACTGCTGGCCGCCGAGGCGGACGAAGCCGACGAGAACCTGTGGCTGCGCGTGGACAGCTTCGCGCTGGTGCAGGCCCTCGGCTATCTCGCGTGGCGCCTGCGCGAGGAGCTCGGCGTCGAGCGGCTGCGCCTGCGCGCCCGCGGCCGCAAGGCCTTCGCCGAGCTCGACCTGGCTTGGACCGGAAAGCCGCTGACCGCGGAAGCGCTCGGCCTGTGGGAATCGCAGCCGATGCAGCTCGGCGCCGAGCACACTCCGCTCACGCTCAAGGACGTGCTCGAGCGCCACGGCGGCGAGATCTGGCATGAGCGCGATGCCGCGGCCGGCGGCTCGTGCCTGAGGCTCCTGCTCCCGCTCGGGGAGCCCGCGCCGCACGCCGAGCGGCGCCGGGTGTCCCAGGAAAGCCGGCCGGAGTACTATGACTTCGACCTTTTCCAGCGCGCCGGCGCCCAGCATGCCTTCGACGCCCAGCCGCTCGCGGAGCTGCCCTATACCGTGTTCGACACCGAGACCACCGGCCTCGAGCCCTCGGCGGGCGACGAGATCATCAGCCTCGGGGCGGTGCGCATCGTCAACGGGCGCCTGCTCAAGCAGGAAGTCTTCGAGCAGCTCGTCAACCCGCAGCGTCCGATCAACCGCGAATCGGCCCGCATCCACGGCATCGACGCGCGCGTGCTCGCCACCCAGCCCACGCTCGCCGAGGTGCTGCCGGCATTCCATCGCTTCTGCGAGGATACGGTGCTCGTCGCGCACAACGCCGCCTTCGACATGCGCTTCCTCGAGCTCAAGGAGGCCGCCACCGGCATCCGCTTCGAGCAGCCGGTTCTCGACACGCTGCTCCTCTCGGCGGTGGCGCATCCCGGCCTCGACGACCACCGCCTGGAGGCGATCGCCGAGCGCTTGGGGCTCCGGGTGATCGGACGCCACACCGCGCTGGGCGACGCGCTCCTCACGGGCGAGATCCTGCTCAAGCTGATTCCGCTGCTCGGCGATATCGGCATCGGCACGCTCAGGGAGGCGCGCGAGGCGTCGCAGCGCAGCTACCACGCCCGGTTGCGCTACTAGCGATGCCTGAGCTCGAGCTCAGACTGGCGGCCGAGCATCAGGTGTTCGCGCCGCCGCTCGCGTCGCTGGTGCGGCGCGCCCCGGTGACCTGCGGCGAGGATCTTTCGACCGGGGAGGCGGTGCACCTGATGCGCAGCCAGCGGGTCGGCTCGGTGGTGGTGGTCGACCGCGCCGCGCGCCCGGTCGGCATCCTCACCGAGCACGATCTCGTCCGGGTGCTGGGCGAGGAGCTCCAGGCGACGCCGGTATCGGGCGTGATGACGCGCGATCCGGTCGCGCTGCCCGGCCACGCGCTCGCCTACGAGGCGGCGCTCGTCATGGTCGAGCGGAACATCCGGCACGTTCTGGTGACCGAGGAGGGCAGGCTCGTCGGCGTGATCTCGGAGCGCGACCTGTTCTCGCTGCAGCGGCTCGGCCTCGCCGAGCTCACCATGGAGCTCCGGCTCGCCGCCGACCCGACGCTCCTCGCGCGCCTTGCCGGCGACATCCGCCGGCTCACGGTGCGGCTCGTGGAGCAGGGTGTCGCGCCCGAGCAGCTCACGCTGTTCGTGTCCGTGCTGAACGACCGGCTCTCGCAAAGGGTGATCGAGGTCGTGCGCAAGCGCCACGCCTGGGAGCGCATCGGCTGGTGCTGGCTCGCCTTCGGCAGCGAGGGGCGGCTGGAGCAGACGTTCAGCTCCGACCAGGACAACGGCATGCTGTTCGAGGCGCACGGCGCCCCGGCAGCGCAAGCGCGCGCAGCCTTGCTCGGCTTCGCGCGCGAGGTGAACGAGGCGCTCGACGCCTGCGGCTTCCCGTTGTGCAAGGGAAACGTCATGGCCTCCAACCCGGAACTGTGCCTGTCGCTCGACGAGTGGAAGGCGAAGATGGGCGGCTGGCTGGAGACGCCGGACCCCAAGGCGCTTCTCAATTCGGCCATCTG
>JBJMWH010000011.1:0-10971 GCA_045810245.1 Burkholderiales bacterium
CGCAAGCCGCTCGATCCGCTTCTCGAGGCGCTCGACCGCGTCGCGCAGGCGCGCGAGCGCGCCGGCGAACTCGTCCACCTCGCGGCGCGGCATGAGCATGCGCTTCTCATCCACGGCGTAATCGACAGCCGACTCGACGAGCCGCCGCGCCGCTTCGGCATGCCACCGGGCGAGGCCTCGGGCCGCGCCGGCGATCCGGTGCGCCGCCACGTCGCCGAAAAGCCTGGAAAGGTCTTCCTCCACATCCCAGCGCAGGTGGCGCGCGAGCGCGCTCACCTCGGCAGCGAGCCTCGGATCCCCGTCGACCTCGAGCGCGCGAGCGAAATGCTCCGGGCCGCGCGCCAGGCTCAAGAGCGCCTCGGGCGTCAGCGTGATGGTGAGCGCGGGATCGGCGCCGCCCGCCTCGAGCGTGCCGCCGGGAAGAATGACGAAGCGCAGCGCGGGAAAAGGCGGGCCGCGCAGCTCGATGGTCTCGCCTGCAAACGGCGCCAGCCGTTCCCGCGCCCACGGCTCGGCCGCGAGCAGATGGTTGAGCGCGAATGAAAAAGGCCACCCAAGGGTGGCCTTCTTGCGTGGCCCGGCCTCGTCGGTCAAATGCGCACGCGGACTCCGCCGCTCAGTGCATTTGCTGGATGCCGGCGAGCAGCCAGCCGCTCGAGCCGTCGGCCGGCTTCACCAGGTTCCACACCTCGGCAAATTCCACCGGCGCAGCAGCCGAGGTGTCGCGCACGCGGCCGGAAAACCGCACGCTCGCCCAGTGCTGACTGCCTTCGGTGGCAAGATCGACCAGCTGCGCGTCGAGCGCTTCGATGTCCGTCTGCTGCCCGCCGCCGCGACGTTCGAGGACATCGCGCTGCAGCGCCTCGTACATTTCGTCGGTGGTGAACTCACGGATGTCCTCGAGACGGCCCTGATCGTTTGCGAGCTGCAGCTTCACGAAGTTCGTCTTGGCGCCACGCAGGAACGAGGTGGCGTCGAAGCCCGCGGGAAAGCGCGCGCTCCTGGGCATCGCCTCGCCCGGCGGAGGGGCGGCCGGCGGGGCGAGCGTCGTCTCCCGATCCATGCCCGCGTACTGCACCGGCCGTGGCGACTGCGCTGCACGCCGCGCCAACATGCGGAAGACGAGCACCGCCCCGACTGCAAGCAAGGCGAGAAGCAGGACGCCGCCGAGGCCGTTGCCGGCGAAGAGGTAACCCAGGAGGCCGCCGAGCGCGAGGCCGCCAAGCATCGGCATCCAGCGCGCGAGCCCCGAGGGCTGCGGTTGCGCCGCCTGGTTAGGCGCGGCCTGGTTAGGCGCGCCTTGCTGCTGCGCCGGCTTGGCCGGCGTGGCCGCGGGCGGACTCTTTGGCACGCTTCTCTGCACGCCACTGCTGCGGGCTCCGCCCACGCGCGCCGCGTCGGCGCTTCCGACGGCAAACATCGCGCACAAGGCCAGAGCGCAAAGCCCGATTGACCCTTTTCTCATGTCAACACCTCCTACGTTCGATCCTACTATCAAATTCGATATCCGCGATGGACGGCCACCACTCCAGCGGCGAGATTGAACACTTCGACCCGCGATAAGCCCGCGCGTTCGAGCATCCCGGCGAGGGTCGGCTGGTCGGGATGCAGGCGGATCGATTCGGCGAGGTAGCGATACGCCGCAGCATCGCCGGCCACCTGTTTGCCCAGCCAAGGCAGCACTCGGAACGAGTAGAAGTCGTACGCGCGCTCGAGGGGCTTCCATACCTTCGAGAACTCGAGGATCACGAGCTTACCGCCGGGCTTGAGCACTCGCGTCATCTCCGCCAGCGCCAAATCCTTGTGAGTCATGTTGCGCAGCCCAAAGGCGACAGTCACGCAGTCGAAATATCCCGGTGCGAACGGCAGGCGCTCGGCGTCGCATTGCACCGCCGGGGCGAGCAGGCCGTCGTCGAGCACGCGGTCGCGGCCGCGCTCGAGCATCCTGCGGTTGATGTCGGCGAGCCAGACCTGGCCACCCGGCATCACACGGCGCCCGAGCGAGCGGGCGAGGTCCGCACTGCCGCTCGCGACGTCGAGAATGCGATCGCCGGGGCGCGGCCGCACGATCGATATGGCGAACGCCTTCCACAGCCGGTGCAGTCCGAGCGACATCAGGTCGTTCATGAGGTCATAGCGCTCGGCGACGCGGTCGAAAACCTCCCCTACCCGGCGCGCCTTGTCAGCCTCGGGAACCCGCTCGTATCCGAAGTCGGTCTGGTCTTTCAAAGTGAGCGTCTACTTATCCCGAGAAGCGCCGTGAGACTCGAGTTTCGCGAGATACTCGGCCCAAAGGCGGTCGCGCTTCTCGCCGAGTTCATAGAGGTAATCCCACGAATAAATGCCGGTGCTATGTCCATCGGAAAAGACCGGTTGCACCGCGTACGAGCCGACCGCCTCGAGGGAGCGGATCTCGACGTTGCGCTTGCCCGTCTGGAGCACCTCTTGGCCCGGACCGTGTCCGCGTACCTCGGCCGAGGGCGAAAACACCCTAAGGTACTCATACGGCAGGCTAAATGACCGCCCGTCGGAGAACGCGATTTCGAGCAGCCGGGATTTCTGATGCAGGGTGATCTGGATGGGATTGCGCTCGGGCAGCATGCGGGTGGGCGATGATACAACCGCGCGACTTGAAACAAATCGGTCATAAACCGTTCATACAATGGTCGCCGCCCTTCCCCATGCCCGCGAACATCCTCTTAGTGGAAGACGAACCGGCGATCCAGGAGCTGATCGCGGTCAACCTGCAGCACGCCGGGCACCACGTCATGCGCGCGGGCAACGCCGAGGGCGCCCTCGGCATCGTGCGCAATGCGCTCCCCGACCTGCTGCTGATCGACTGGATGCTCCCTGGAATGTCGGGCGTGTCGCTCGCGCGACACCTGCGCCAGGAGGAGCGCACGCGGCAGATCCCCATCATCATGCTCACCGCCCGCGGCGGGGAAGCCGACAAGATCGCCGGGCTTGAGGCGGGCGCCGACGACTATGTCACCAAGCCGTTCTCGGTGCGCGAGCTCCTCGCGCGCATCAAGGCGGTCCTGAGAAGGCGCGCCCCGCAGATGACGGACGATCCGGTCGAGGTGTCCGGGCTGCGCCTCGATCCGGGCACGCGCCGGGTGTTCGGCGGCCCGCAGCCGCTTGCGCTGGGCCCGAGCGAATTCCGGATGCTGCACTTCCTGATGACGCACCCCGAGCGAGTGCATTCCCGCGCTCAGCTCCTCGACCACGTCTGGGGCGATCACGTCTTCGTCGAGGAGCGCACGGTGGACGTGCATATCCGGCGCCTCAGGAAAGCGCTCGAGCCCTCGGGCCACGACCGGCTGATCGAGACGGTGCGCGGCTCCGGATACCGCTTCTCAGCCAACCCGGCGTGAGCATAGCCACCATCGTATTGGCCGCGATCGCGGCCGTGCTCGTCATCCGCGTCGCGTATCACCAGCTCCACCTGACCGCGCTGCGCGGCTGGCTGCGCCGGCCGCGACTCGAGACGCTGCCGCGTGGCCGCGGGGTATGGGAAGAGGCGCTCGCCGAGCTGCATCGTTTCCTGAAGGGGCGCGATGCCGAGCAGGATAGCCTCGCCCAGTCGCTTGCGCGCTTCCGCGCCGCGGTGCGCGCCCTTCCCGACGGCGTTGTGATCCTCGACCGCGAGCACCGCATCGAATGGGCCAACCCGACCGCCGCGCACCACTTCGGCATCGACGCCCGGCGCGATCTGGGCCAGCCGGTGGTCAACCTGATCCGGCAACCGGATTTCGTGACCTTTCTCGGGGCCGGCGATTTCAGCCAGCCGCTCGCGCTTCGCACGCGCGACACCATCCTTTCCGTGCGGGTGATCGAGTTCGGGGAGGAGCAGAAGCTGCTCAACTCCCGCGACGTCACCGCCGAGGAGCGCATCGATACCATGCGGCGCGATTTCGTAGCCAACGTATCGCATGAGCTCAAAACCCCGGTGACGGTGCTCTCGGGCTTCGTCGAGACCCTCTCCGACGAGTCGTTTCCGATGAGCCCGGCGCAGCGCAGCCGCTACTTCGCGATGATGGCCGAGCAGGCAAAGCGCATGCAGCGCCTGGTGGAGGATCTGCTCACGCTGTCCGCGCTGGAGTCGGATGCGGCGCCCGCGGACGAAGATCCGATCGACGTCCGTCCGTTCGTCGAGCGCCTCGCGGACGAAGCGCGCGCGCTGTCCGCGGGGCGCCATCGCGTCGAAAGCGAGATCGAAGGCGACGGCCGGCTCCTCGGCAGCGCCGCCGAGCTGCACAGCGCTCTTTCGAACCTGGTCTCGAACGCCGTGCGCTACACGCCCGGCGGCGGCACCATCCGCCTAGGCTGGCAAGTCGTCGACGGGAGCGGCGTGTTTTCGGTGAGCGACTCGGGAATCGGCATCGAGGCGCGCCACATCCCCCGCCTCACGGAGCGCTTTTACCGCGTGGACAGCGGGCGCTCGCGGGAGACGGGCGGCACGGGCCTCGGCCTCGCGATCGTGAAGCATGCGCTGACGCGCCACCAAGCGGTGCTCGACGTCGTCAGCGAGCCCGGTCGCGGATCGACTTTCAGCGCCGTGTTCCCGGCCGGCCGGGTCCTTGCGCCGGGCGAAAAGAAGCAAGCCGCCTGATCAGGCCGCTTCGTAGGCGACGCGCTCATAGTCGCTGCCGCGCTCGATGACGTCGGTGAGCCGCACCCTGTAGGGCTTTTCGCCCACCACCTCGAGCACGCGCTGCGGCTTGAACCAGCCCGCGGGCAGCACCAGCGTTGACGGCGACTTGACGGCCGGCACGGCGCCAAGCGCAAGCGCCGAGGTCGGACGCTCGCCCTTGTCGTTCAACCCCGTGCCGCGCACTGAAGTCGCGGCGGCAATGCCTGGCATGAGTTTGACCCCTGCGCGAAGTTCGCCGTTCACCGCGCCGATCAGCCAGCGGACCTGGCCGAGGATGAATCCCGAGGCGTCCGGCGGCCGCACCGCGACAAGCTGGCCGTGCGCGTAGCGCTTGGCGCCGCCAGCCGCCGCCCGCGCCATCTGCAGCTCCGTGGCGCTGTCGTCCAGGATCCTCCAGTCCTCGAGGGCATAGCCCCGCTCGCTCGTGAACTGCTCGTTGTGGACGCTGCGGATGTGCCCGAGCGTTTCGAGCTCCTGGCGCTGCTGCGGAGTAAGCTCCCGCGCCTCGACCTGGCGGCGCTGGGAGCCGGCGGACATGTAGTGGTGGATCGCTTCCATGTCGTTCGTGACCTGCGCGGTGAGGGTCACTGCGCGCGCTGCGAGCGGGCGCTCGACCCTTGCCTGGCACCATTGCCGGAACAGGAACACCAGGGTTTGCTCGCAGGAAGGCTGGACGCAGTCCTCGCCGAGCGCGAGCTTGGCCGGCGATTCGCCCTTGCGCAGCAAGGCGACGCGGTTGCGCAGGCTCTTTGCGAGCTTGCGGGTATCGAGGTAACGCGCCTCTGAGGGCAGCGGCGTGCTGGCCGCAACCCGCTCGGGGAGACGAGCGCCGCCGAGATCGACCAGCAGGGGCGGCACGTCGTCGGCCTGCGTCACCGGCTTGCGGACGATCTCGAGCTTCGAGGCCCAGCGCTCGAGCAGAAACGCTACGAAAGTGAGTTGGCGCTGGCCGAGCTCATGCGCATTGGCGAGGCCCATCAGCAACGCGCGTGCGTAGGCGACACGAGGCGATGAATCGTGGATTTCGCGGTTGAGGTAGTCCTTGACCGATTCCTCCGCCACGCCGAGCTGCTCGGCAATGGCGTACACCTCATGCAACGACTTCCAGTCCTGCGGCGGCACCTCGCGGTAGGCGCGGTAGTAGTGAAACATCTTCAGGCCGGAGTAGGCGCCGAGGCGCTGCGCCAGCAGCGCCGCCTGGGCGCGCATCGCGGAGTCGCCTCCGGCGGCCGCCTGCAGGCAGCGCAGATAGCCCAGGCGCATCTGCTCCCAGAGCTCGATCGTGTCCTGGAACGCGGCCGACTCGGCCTGCGCCATCGGCAGCGCGCGGTTGCTGAAGCGCTTGGCCTGCTCGACCTGCACGAAGCTCACCGGCTCGCGCAGCGCTTCGAGCACGGCGAGCCGGTTCGCTCCGGAGGTGGGGAAGCTGTTGAACGCCTCGAGCTCGCCGACGAGGTCCTGCTGCGCCACCATCACGTTGGCGAGGGGAACGCCCTGCAGCCACGTCTTGCACGCCTGGGCGTCGACGAATTGCGGCGCGGCCTTGGGATTGAGCTCCGGAAGTTTCACTTCGCTACAGCAGCACTCTTTTTTTATGGGTTGAAGCAGCCGGGTCGCCACCACAATATAGTCCGCTTCCGCGCCCGTGTCATTGGAGAAGCGCGCAAGCCTCTACCGGACGATGGGGGCGGCGTGACAACTTTCACACTGCGTCCGCCCGTTCGACGCCGAAAACGTCGCGGTAGCTCGCGTAGAAGCTCGCGAACAGTATCGGCAGCATGAGAACGAGGATGGGAAAGACCAGCGCCATCGTACTCATCCGGAGTTCGACCGCGAAGACAACCTGCAGCGCCAGCAGAATCAGGCCCGGGATCGCCACCATCATCAGCGCCACGCTCGCCCCGTAGGCGAGGAACGCACGCCAGTTGAGCAGGCACGCAACGAAGCTGAAAAACAGCGCGCGCGGCGCCCCGATGGCGTGCCAGGCGACGAGCGCCGGCGAGAACCAGAACATCATCGATACCGGCAAATAGAGCAGCGCGAACACCGCGATCGGCAAAGCGAGCGCTCCGAGATCGGCCTCCGCCGATGGGCTGGGTCCGCTCATCGCGTCGCGCAGCCCGCCCGCGCCATCGACCGCGGCCATCGCGGCGAAAATGAGCATCGAGCAGCCGAGGTAAACGAGGCCGAGGCCAAGCTGCGCGCGCGCTTGCGTGCGCAGGCCCTCGGTCAGCATGGCGAGACGCGGCGCGGCTCCGGCCGACGCGGCACGCGCGGCCGCCATCATGCCCACGGTGAGCGGCGGCACCAGGATGAGCGCAGCCATGACGCCGACGACAGGAATCAGCGCGAGGACGTTGGTGGCGAGGAGATACACGCACGAAAGCGCAAGCCAGCCGAACGGCGCCGGGCGGAACAGCTGCCAGCCCTCGCCCAGCCAGCGGGCGCCTCGCGATGCGGCGACGATACGGGCGTGCACTTTCATCGAGCCTGCACTTTCAGCCGAACCAGACGGGCGGGGCCTGCACCCTTAGCTCCAATATGTCGCGGAAATGCTCCGGATCGTGCGCGTGCACCAGCATTCCCGGACGCGGCAGATGAAAATCGTAGAGTCGCGACAGCCAGAAGCGCAGCGCCGCGCCACGCAGCATCGCCGGCCACGCGTCGCGTTCCAGCGCGCCGAAGGGCCGCACCAGGTGGCAAGCCTCCAGCAGCGCGTTGGTGCGCGCCTCGTCGAGGCGGCGATCGGTCTGCGGATCGGTAAGGCACCAGTCGTTCGCGCACACCGCGATGTCGTAGAGCAGGCAGTCGACGCCGGCGAAATAGAAGTCGATCACGCCCGAGATGCGCCCTTTGTCGAACAAGGCGTTGTCGCGGAAGAGGTCGGCGTGCACCGGACCGCGCGCCAGATCGGGAAAGCGGTGCCGCGCCTGGAAATCGAGCTCGTCGTCGAGCAGACGAATCTCATTTTCCTTGAGGAAAGGCCGTACCTCGCGCGCGGCGAAGCGCCACCACCGCGGGCCGCGCGGGTTTTCCAGGTACGCCGAATAGGAACGCGCCGCGAGATGCATCCGGCCGAGGAGCGCGCCGAGCTCGGCGCATTCGGCCACCCCGGGACGCTCGAGCGAACGCCCGGGGACGCGGGTGACGAGCGCCGCCGGCTTGCCGTTCAGGATGCGCAGGTACTGGTCCGCGAGATCGGCGATCGGCGCCGGGCACGGGATCCCGTGGCGCGCAAGGTGGGCCATGAGGTTGATGTAGAACGGCAGCTCTTCAGCGGGCAGCCGCTCGAACAGCGTGAGTACATAGCGACCCTGCGTCGTGGTGACGAAGTAGTTGGTGTTCTCGATGCCGGCCTTGATCGGCTCGCACGACACGAGCTTGCCGACCGAATAGCCGCCGAGCCACGCGGCAAGCTCGGCTTCGGAGACGGGCGTATAAACCGACAAGTTACTCGAATTCGAGAATGGGAAACATCGGCACGGCGAGACCCGTGTCGAGCGAGTCACGCCGCATCCAGTTGCCGTTGCCCGACGTGTCGATGAGATAGTAGGGCTTGCCGCCGGGCGGCGTGACCCTCACCGCGACGACCCGCCCGCTCTGGCGGATGGGCTCGACCTTGTCTTCCTTCTGCACCGGGATCCGCACGCGCGGCTCGTCGAACGGCCCTTCGGACATCGCCGGCGGCGGCGGCGGCTCGGGAAGCGGCTCGAGCCCCGGCGGTGGCTTCTGGGCGTAGGTTGCGCATGCAACGAGCACAAGCACGATTGCCAGGGAACGCCGCATTTGCGCCCGCATTTCAACCCATTTTACTAGAGGTTCAGCAGCACCTCGCGCTCCTGCGGCGAAGGCTCGAAGCCGCGCTTCTCGTAGAAAGCGAAAATCGCGTCGACCACTTCCTGCGGCTGGTTGCATACCTGCAGGAGATCGAGCTCGAGCAGATCGATCATGCCCTCGGTCGCAAGGCGCTCGCGCATCCACTCGAGGAGGCCGCGCCAGAACGGCTCGTGCACCAGGATGATCGGCATCTGACGCGTCTTGCCGGTCTGCACCAGGGTGAGCGCCTCGAACAGCTCGTCGAGCGTGCCGTAGCCCCCGGGCAGCACGATGAAAGCGGTCGCCACTTTCGCGAACATCACCTTGCGGGTGAAGAAATGGCGAAAGCTCAGGCTGATGTTCTGATAGCGGTTGCCGAACTGCTCTCGCGGCAGCTCGATGTTGAGGCCGACGGCGAGGCCGTTGCCCTCGAAGGCGCCCTTGTTGGTCGCTTCCATGAGACCGGGTCCGCCGCCGCTCACTACCGAGAAGCCGGCGTCGGACAGCAGCCGCGCCGTATCCTCGGCGAGCTTCCAATACGGCGTGCCGGGCTTCACGCGCGCGCTGCCGAACACCGACACCGCGGGATGAATGCCGACGAGCCGCTCGGTCGCCTCGACGAACTCTGCCATAATGCCGAATACCCGCCAGGCTTCGCGTGCGGGGACCTCTTGGGCCATCTCGGCCAGCTTCGGTTGCTTGTCGGTTCTCATGGTGTCGGGAAATCCTGAAAATACCCTGCTGCTGGTCGACGGTTCGTCGTACTTGTATCGCGCATTCCACGCGCTGCCCGAGCTGCGCAGCTCGAAGGGCGAGCCGACCGGCGCCATCTACGGCGTGCTCAACATGCTGCGCAAGCTCGCGGCGGATTATAAGGCGGGGGCCCGCGCCTGCGTGTTCGACGCCAAGGGCAAGACTTTCCGCGACGAGGTTTATTCCGAGTACAAGGCGAACCGCGCCCCGATGCCGGACGATCTCGTGGCGCAGGTCCAGCCGCTGCGCGAGGCGGTGGCCGCCCTCGGCTGGCCGGTGCTGGTGGTCGACGGCGTCGAGGCCGACGATGTCATCGCCACCCTCAGCGAGCAGGCGAAGCGCGAGGGCTGGCGCACGGTCGTTTCCACCGGCGACAAGGACTTTGCCCAGCTCGTCGACGATCGCGTCATGCTGGTCAATACGATGTCGAACGAGAAGCTCGACATCGAGGGCGTGAAAAGAAAGTTCGGCATCCCGCCGGAGAAGTTCCTGGACTACCTCACGCTCATCGGCGACGCGATCGACAACATTCCCGGCGTCGACAAGGTCGGGCCCAAGACGGCGTGCAAGTGGATCGAGAAGTACGGCTCGCTCGAAGGCGTGCTCGCGCACGCCGGCGAGATCAGCGGGCTCGCGGGCGAGAACCTGCGCAAGATGGCCGATTGGCTGCCCAAGGCGCGCGAGCTGCTCACCATCAAGCGCGACGTGGAGCTGCCGCTCGACTTCCATGCGCTCGCCGACGGCAAGCCCGATCTCGCCAAGCAGCGTCAGCTCTACCGGCGCTTCGAGTTCAAGGCATGGCTGAGGGAAGTGGAGAACGCCGCCTCCGCGCCGCCGGCGCCCGAGCCCGAGGCCCCGGCCGAGGTCAGGCGGCGCAGCAGGCGTACGATCCTCGACGAGGACGCGCTGCGCGATCTCGTGCTCGAGATCGCCGCGCTCGACGCGGTGGGCCTGCACGCCATCGCGGTTGGCGAAGAGCCGATGAGCGCGCGCCTCGCCGGCGTCGCATTCGCCTTCGGCGACGAGGCGGTCTACCTGCCGCTCGCACACGACTACCCCGGGGCACCGCCGCAGATGAAGCTCGAGCACGCGCTCGGGCTGCTCAGGCCCTGGCTGGAACGCCCCGACTGCCGGAAAGTCGGCGAAAACGTCAAGTTCGCGACGCACCTTTTCGCCAACCACGGCATCGCGCTCGCCGGCTGCGTGCACGACACGCTGCTCGAGTCCTACGTGCTCGCAGTGCACGAGCGCCACGAGCTCGGTGCCCTGGCGCAGCGCCATTGCGGGTGGACCACGCTCGCCTACGAGGAAGTGGTCGGCAAGGGGGCGGGCCGCATCCCTTTCTCGTCGATCGAGGTCGCCCGGGCGACCGAGTACGCGGCCGAGATGGCCGATTGCGCGCTCGCGCTCCACGACCTGCTTCATCCCAGGCTCCTGTCGGACGAAAAGCTGTCCTTTGTGTATTCGAAGATCGAGATGCCCGTGCTGCCGGTGCTCTACCGGATGGAGCGCAATGGCGTGCTCCTCGACAAGGACAAGCTAGGATTTCAGAGCCACGAGCTCGGCAAGGAAATCCTCGACAAGGAGCGCCGCGCCTACGAGGCGGCCGGCCAGCCATTCAACCTCGGCTCGCCAAAACAGATCCAGGAAATCCTGTTCGACCGATTGAAGCTGCCGGTGAAGAAGAAGACCCCTTCGGGACAGCCTTCGACCGACGAGGACTCGCTCGCCGAGCTCGCGCTCGACCA
>JBJMWH010000012.1:0-4066 GCA_045810245.1 Burkholderiales bacterium
AAGTAGCCGTTTTTTGCTATAAGAGCCGGTGGCGTTCGATTTCGATGCCCCGGTCGAGCGGGCCGGCACCTGGAGCACGCGCTGGGAGCGCTATGCGGGCCGCGACGTCATCCCGCTGTGGGTGGCCGACAGTGACTTCCGCGCGCCGCCGTCGGTGCTCGAGGCGCTGGCCGCGCGCGTCGCCCACGGCGTGTTCGGCTACACCACTGCGCCGGCCGCGCTCACCGAGGCGATCTGCGAGCGCCTCGAGCGGCGCTACGCCTGGCGCGTGGAGCCCTCCTGGATCGTCTATTTGTCCGGGGTCGTCCCGGGCCTGCACCTCGCGGCGCGCAAGCTCGTGCCACCCGGCGGCCACGTGCTCGTGCCGCGGCCGGTCTACCAGCACCTCAAGCGCGCCGCCGAGCTCGCGCCGCGCCGCTTCACCGAGATTCCGCTTGTCCTCGACCGCGGCCGCTGGGTCTTCGAGCCGCAGGATCTGAGGCAGGACGCCGACCTTTTTTTTCTGTGCAATCCTCAGAATCCCGGCGGCACCGTGTTCCGCCGCGCGGAGCTCGAGCGGCTCGCCGAGGCGAGCGGACGGGCGATCATCGTGTCCGACGAGATCCATTGCGACCTGGTCCTCGACCCGGAACTGCGCCACGTGCCGATCGCGAGCCTTTCACCCGAGGTCTCGCGGCGCACGGTCACGCTGATGTCGGCGAGCAAGACCTTCAATTTTCCGGCCGCCGGCTGCGCCTGGGCGATCATCGAGGACGAGGCGCTGCGGCGCGCGTTTGCCGCCGACATTGCGGCGCACGTCCTGCATTCGCCTTCGGTGTTCGGCTACGACGCGACGCTGGCCGCGTTTCGCGGCGGCGATGCCTGGCTCGCGGCGCAGCTCGAGTACCTGCGCGGCAACCGCGACGAAGTCGAGCGCGCCATGGCGGCGGCCGGCCTGCCGACGGCGCACGTCGAGGCTACGTACCTGGCGTGGATCGACGCCACTTCCCTGAACGCCAAGGACGCGTACCAGCTTTTTCTCGAGGCGGGCGTGGCGCTGTCGCCCGGACCGCAGTTCGGCGGGTCCGCCGCCTTCGTGCGCCTCAATTTCGCGACGCAGCGCGCGCGCCTCGCCGAGGCGCTCGCCCGGATGCGCGCCGCTGCAGCACGTCCCGCGCAGCGGTAGCTTCGGGCTGGCGCCGCGGCGCGGGCACTTCCGCGCGCGCGGCCGCGCCCGAACCTGCCTTTCCGGACCCTGCCTTGCCGGACCCTGCCTTGCCGGACCCATTGGCGCGAAGCGCGATTGCGGCGTGGAGGATGCGCTCGAGATGCGGGTCGTTGACGCCGAGCTGATGCATGTGCTCGAGGGTGTTTCGGATGTAGTCGACCGCGGTGCCGCGCTGCCCGATGCCCTGCGCGACCAGGCGCGCGCGGCCATGCAGGTCGAGCTCGCGCACATAGGCGGGATGCGTGGGGTCTGCGAGAAACGCGAGCGCGCGAATCTGGCGCCCGCCCGCGATCTGCACCTGGAGGAGCCGGGGCGCGTACACGCGCCGCGGCATCTCGCGCTTCCAGAGGCGCGCCAGCGCGCGCCGCACTTCGTCGCCATGGAGGCGGTATGCCATGCCCCAGCACGAGCCGCCCCGGCACAGGCCCATCACCAGGCCGGGCTTGCGCTTGGTGCCGCGGTAGCGGGTCGAAAGGATGCAAAGCGCGCGGTGATAGCCGTGAATCCGTCCGCGCCCCTTCTGGCTGTAGGAAAAGCCGGGCGACCACATGAGCGAGCCGTAGCCGAACACCCAGAGATCGCCTTTCGGCAGCTCGGCCATGAACTCGTCCAGCGTCATCGTCTCACTTTAACGCGGCACGAACCTCGGCGCTGACGCGGGACTTCCAGCCAGGTCTGCGCCATCTTGCGCAGCATATAAAATCGGCGCGATGTCCGCACGCCGCCCGCCGCTCGTCGGCCGCTACACCGGCGAGGAGCTCGCGCTCGCCGGCCGCAACCGCGGCATGCCGCTCGAGGCGCTGCGCCACGACGTGACGCCTGCCGGGCTGCACTATCTCTTGATTCATTTCGACATCCCGGCAGAACCGGCGCACTGGAAGCTTCGCTTCACCGGTCTGCTGAACCATCCGATCGAGATCACGTTGGACGAGTTGAAAGCACTTCCCGCGCGCACCGAGCGGGTGACGATGGAATGCGCCGGTAACGGCCGGGGCCAGCTTTCGCCGCGCTATCTGTCGGTGCCCTGGCTCGAAGAAGGCGTTTCGACCGCGGAATGGACCGGTGTGCCGCTCGAGCTGCTGCTTGCCCGCGCAGGCCTGAGGAGCGATGCGAAAGACATCGTCTTCCGCGGCGCCGACCGCGGATTCGATCGCGGCGTGGAGCACGAATTTGCGCGCAGCCTCGAGCCCGAGCTCGCTCGGCGCGAGGAAGTGCTGCTTGCCTATGCCATGAACGGCGAGGCGCTGCCGCCGCAGCACGGCGCTCCGCTGCGCCTCATCGTGCCGCGCTGGTACGGCATGGCCAGCGTGAAATGGCTCTACGCCATCGAGGCGATCGACCGCAAGTTCGACGGCCTGCAGCAGGCGTCGGGCTACCACTGGCGGCGCGCGACAGGCGAAAAGGGCGCGCCTTGCACCCTGATGCGCGTGAATTCCCTCATGGTCCCGCCGGGCATTCCGGATTTCTTCACTCGCAAGCGCACTGCCGCTGCAGGAACCGTCGAGATCGCCGGAAGAGC
Source organism: Burkholderiales bacterium (assembly GCA_045810245.1). Lineage (GTDB taxonomy): Bacteria > Pseudomonadota > Gammaproteobacteria > Burkholderiales > SG8-39 > SCGC-AG-212-J23. Next base: position 2,727 of record JBJMWH010000012.1, read on the forward strand.
TTGGAGCGGCGCCGGCCACATCGATCGCGTCGAGCTGGCGGTGAACGGCGTCTGGCAAGACGCTGTAGTCGAGCGGCGACAGTTCGAGCACGCATGGCAGGCATGGCGCGCTGCCTGGGAGGCTGCCCCCGGCGAGCACGAGCTCGCGTGCCGCGCCACCGACTGCACCGGCGAGCGCCAGCCGCTCGAGCCGCCCTGGGATGCATCGGGGTTCGGAAACAACGGCGTGCAACGAATCCAGGTCACGGTGAGGCCTTAGCGCCGCAGTCAACGCGTTTTCAAGCCGTGCGTTGTTCGCTTCAGATCCGAACGGATCGCCTTACCAACCGAGGAGAATTCATGCTTAACAAACTACTTGTTGCGCTGTTCGCGTCCGCCTTCGCGCTGGGCGCCTACGCGCAGGCTCCCAAGGCCGAGCCCAAGACCGAAACCAAGGCCGAAGCGAAGAAGGACACGAAGAAGGCAAAGTCCACCAAGGCGAAGTCGAGCAAGAAGTCCGGCAGCACGAAGGCCGGCAGCACGAAAGCCGGCAGCGCCCCGAGCGACGTCAAGAAGGACACCAAGTAACTCTTCGCAAGATGGGGGCCCGGCGCAAGCGCCGGGCTTTTTTTTTGCGGTAAAGTAGCTCGATGCGGCTTGCCTTGGTGTTCCTCGTCGCGCTCGCTTTGCCGGCGGCGGCGCAGCCGCTGAAGGCGTGGAAGGGAGGCGCCACTCCGGCGCTCGAGCTCGAGGATGTGCAGGGCAAGATGCATCGCCTGTCCGAGTATCGAGGCAAGGTGGTGCTTCTCAACTTCTGGGCCACGTGGTGCACGCCTTGCCGCGAGGAAATGCCGAGCATGACGTCGCTCGAGGACAGCCTTCGGGGCCGTCCGTTTGCGGTGCTCGCGGTCAACGTCGGCGAAGGCGCAAGCGCGGCGCGCGGCTTCGGGGAGAAGATGGGGTTGCATTTTCCGCTGCTCCTCGACCGCGACATGAAGACCACGCGCGCGTGGGGCGCTCGCGTGCTGCCGGCGAGCTACGTCATCGGGCCCGACGGCAAGGTCGCCTACAGCTACCTCGGCGCGATCGACTGGAACACGCCCGAAGTGAGAAAGGCGATCGAGCGCCTGATGCCGTGAGCGGCCGCCTGGCCCTTCTTGCGCTCGCCTTTTGCTCCGCGCTGTGCGCCGCGGAGGAATCGCTCACCGTGCCGTTCATCACCACCCCGGACGAGGTGGTGCATCGCATGCTCGCGCTCGCGCAGACGCATCAAGGGGACCTCGTCGCCGATCTGGGATCAGGCGACGGACGCATCGTGATCGCCGCGGCGCAGAGGTTCGGCGCCCGCGGCCTGGGCATCG
>JBJMWH010000013.1:0-8873 GCA_045810245.1 Burkholderiales bacterium
GCCTCCTTCGACTTTGAATTCCGCGGCGGTTATCGCCGTCGCCGCGGCGTCGCCATAAAGCGCGAGAAAGCCTGCGTGAAACGAGCGCACATACTGGCCCAGCAACTTGGGTTTGTCGTGCTTCGGGTCGACGGTGACGAAAATCACCTGTACCTGCTTGCCGTCGTCGCCGAGGAGCCGGACCGATTCGGCCAGCGTCGCCAGAGTCAGCGGGCAGACGTCCGGGCAGCGGGTATAGCCGAAATAGAGCGCGACGACCTTGCCGCGGAATTCCGCGAGCTCGTGCGGCGCGCCGTCGTCTCCCGTGAGGCGAAAATCCCGCCCCCAGGTCACGCTGCTGACATCCGTCGCTTCGAACTCGATTTCCTCCGATTCAGTTGAGATGAGCGCGCCCCCGGCGAGGGCCGACACTGCTGCAAGCGCGAGTACCGAGGCGACGACGCGCCGGAGGTTCACAGAAAGCTGTACTGCGCGGAGAACTGGAGCCGGTTCAGGCTGCCCGAATCGCCTCCGGTGACGACGCGCCGCGCGTGGATCAGCTCCGCGCCGACATCGAAACCGGCCACCGGCCGCCAGATCAGGTTCAGGTGCTGCGAGCGGTCGGCCTTGTTGATGCCGGCGAACGTGTCCGGGGGCGGAGCCGAGTCGGCGGCCGACACCTCGAGCGTCGAGCGCAGCGTCGACGACCAGAAGTGTCGGTAGGCGAGGTACCCGCTCGCCTGGCGCGCGAGGCGGACCTCGCCCGCCGCATCAACGTAGCCGTCGGGGAAGAAGCCGCCGACCTGGTAGCGGCCGATCGCATTTCCGAAATTGAGGTCCAGGCGCAGGTCGTCCTTCCCAATCGTTGGCACGATCCCGGTCAGCGCGAGCGCGCCGCCCCATTTGCCGCCTGACGCGGCCGGCGCCGCGGCGGAGTCGACGTGGACCTCGCGTGCGAGGACGCCAATGCTGTACACGCCGCTCGCGGCGGCGATCTTCACCCGGCCGACGAGGTCGGGGACTTGATCGCTGTCGGAACGGAACGTCGTCGAGCGGCCGGGCACGGCAAGCACCGACTCCGGGTTCTCCGCGGAGAGCGACCACTCGCCGGCGGCGAGCTTCTGTGTCCAGCGCACCTGCGCCTGCCGCACGAAGAGCTCGCCGAGGGCGCCGCCGAAGTCGAGCGTCTCGGGGTACGCCTCCTGGTTGAAGAGATTCGTCCAGTACTGCCCGGCAGAGAAGCCGCCGAGCGCGCCATAGGCATGGCGCAGGCGGAAGCCGCTCGAGTTGGTGGAGGTTTCGTTGCCGTTCGGCAGGTCGCCGAAGAAGTCGCCCTCGAGGTACGTCGTCAGCTCGCCGCGCGCGGTCGGCGTGCTCGTCGCAACCGAGAGCCGCGTCTGGCGCGCGTGCAGCGTCACCTGGTTGGTCTTGTGCGCCCCGGCATCCGCGCCCACCGGGATGAGGCTCGGGTTGAGCATCTGGTCGCCGACGCTGTCGACGCCGGTGCTCTTGTCGCTCAGGATGGCGTCGAGCTTGACGTAGCCCCCTAGCGTGACCGAGGTATCGCTTCCAGGGAGACGGAACGTTCCCTTGCTTTCGGCGTGGGCTGCGGCGCCAAGACCGCCGAGCGAGGCGGCGAGCGCGAGCGGCGCGCCGGCTTTGAACATGCGTTTCAAGATCTGCTCCTTGAGGGTTGGCTGATGCACTGCCTTACCGCCCACCGAGCGATTTGCATCCCGACGCGAAACGCCGCGCTCTGCCGGGAATAGGCTGTGGTTCGCCGCAGTACGTCGGATCAGGGAGACGACAGCTCCGTCTTTTGCGAACGCCGGCCGGTTGCGGTGATCCTCGGCATCCTCTGCGCCACGATCGCGAACCACACCTGCGCAGGCTTCGCGGCTTCAGGCTCTTCTGAGGAAGCGCCTTACTTCGCCGCGGCGTAGGCGGCGGCGAAGTCCCGCATCTCGGCCGCGTTCAGGTCGGACACGGCCCAGAAAGCCATCCCGGCGTCGTTCCAGTGCAGGACGTTGTAGCCGCGCTTCGCCAGGCTGTGCGCCGCCTGCGCACGCGCGCCTTCCTGCAGCGGCCACACGAAGAGGTTGATCATGTGCTCGCGATGGCGGTAGACGAGCACCGCGACCGGTCGCTGATCCAGATAATCCAGGCGGCCGCCCACCAGCGGAAAGCCGGCGCCGGTCAGGTCGCTGACCGGCGGCGAGTAGTCGAGCCTGCTGCTGAGCCAGGGCTTGACCGAATGCTGGTCCGAGCTCGCCACGTCGGCGAGATGCCCCGTGACCACCGAGCGCGCATGGCCGGCGATCACGCGCTCGCCGGTGGATTCTTCCTCGCTCACGGAGGCGTATTGGATTGCTGCGGTCCACGAAAGGAGCGCGGTCGCGGCGACCGCGGCGCCCATCGGGAACCACTGGTGCCAGCGGAACCGGGGCTTCCTCTCATCCTTCGGGCGCACGCGCGCGCGGATTCGCTGGGCGAGCCCTGAAGGAGCATTGTGGTAGGTGGCGTGCCCGCGAAGCGCCGTGCGAAGCGCGGTTTGCTCTGCGTAGGCGCTCTTGCAGGCTTCGCACGATGCCAGGTGCCGGTCGACTTCCATCGCGCCCGGCAGCTCGAGCTCCTGGTCCAGGTAGGCGTGCAGCCGGTTGCGGACGTCCGTGCAGTCCATGTTCATGACTCCTGCGCCTGCCGCAGGTACTGCAGCAGGAGCTTGCGTGCGCGCGCGAGGCGCGACATCACCGTTCCGAGAGGAATACCCGCGATGGCGGCGATCTCCTTGTACGAAAGGCCTTCCAGCTCGCGCAGCACGACCGCCTCGCGAAACTCCTCGGGCAGCCGCTCGAGCGCCGCGTCGACGAGCCGCTTCGCATCCTTCTCCTGCAGGAGCTGATCCACCGGGTTGGCGCTGCGCTCGCCGCTCGCCTCGAGCTCGCCCGAGTCGAACGATTCCTCGTCGAACGGGACCGCCAGCATGGCGACCTTGTTTCGCTTGAGCCAGGTGTAATAGGTGTTGCGCACGATTCCGAGCAGCCAGGCGCGCCCGTCGTCGCCGTGAAAGCTCTCGATGAACTTGAATGCCCGCAGGCAGGCCTCCTGCACGACGTCTTCGGCATTGCGCTCGTCGCGCGTGAGCCAGCGGGCGAAATTGTAGGCCGCGTCGAGATGCGGTACGAAGAAGCTCTCGAAGCGTGTGACCCGCGTTTGATCGTCCAAGCTCAAGGCCTCCCTCGGGCCTCGCGTGCCGCTACTGCGCCCTGCGGCCTCTCCTCCTGGCGAGGCACGGGCAAAAGCTCGAATTAAGGCCATGCGTCCTATACCGGAGCTCTTGGCTGTTTATTCCCGGGAATTTCCTCACCCGGGACCCGGTACTTAGGGCGGTGGGCACAAGCGGCCTACTTTACTTCATCGATCCCCGACAAGGAGCAGCAGATGACAAACGCAATTAACAGGCGGCAGTTCCTGCAGCTCGCCGGCATCGGCGGCGTGGGCGTGGTGTTCGCCTCCGCTCTCCCGGGCGTGGCGCACGCGGCCGGCCAGGACGACTTCTACTTCGTGCAGCTATCCGACACGCATTGGGGATTCGAGGGTCCGCCCAACCCCGACGCCAAGGGCACGCTGAGGAAGGCTGTAGCGGCGGTCAACGCCCTGGGCGAGCAGCCGGACTTTATCGTGTTCACGGGCGACCTCACCCACACGACCGACAACCCGGTGGAGCGCAGGCGTCGCATGGCCGAGTTCAAGGACATCGTGGGCGCTCTGCGCGTCAAGAACCTGCGCTTCATGCCCGGCGAGCACGACGCGTCGCTCGACTCCGGCAAGGCGTTCAAGGAATTCTTCGGCGCGACCTACTACACCTTCGACCACAAGGGCGTGCACTTCATCGCCCTCGACAACGTGTCGGACCCCAGGGCGCTGATCGGCGATGAGCAGCTCGCGTGGCTCGCCGCGGATCTCGGCCAGCAGCGCGCCGACGCGCCGATCGTGGTCCTGACCCACCGGCCGCTCTTCGACCTCGCGCCGCAGTGGGACTGGGCCACGCGCGACGGCGCCAAGGCGGTCGAGCTCTTGATGCCCTTCAGGAACGTGACCGTGTTCTACGGCCATATCCACCAGGAGCATCACCACACGACGGGCCATATCGCGCACCACGCCGCCAAGGGGCTGATGTTCCCGCTGCCCGCCCCGGGCTCGCAGCCGAACCGCACTGCGCTGCCGTGGGACCCGGCGCAGCCGTACAAGGGCCTGGGCTTCCGCAGCGTCGACGCCGAGCCGAAGGAAGCGGCGTACAGGATCACTGAATACCCGGTGGTAAAGGCCTGACGCCATGACGCTCGACACGAGAGTATTGCGCATGGCGGCGGGCGCGGCCGCGCTCGGCCTCGCCTCGATCGCGACCTACGTCGCGGCCCAGCCGGCACAACCTACGGAAAGAATCATCCGCATCGACGCCAAGCGCTTCGATTACACGCCCGGCGAGCTCACGCTGAAGAAAGGCGAGCCGGTCATCCTCGAGCTCACGTCGCGCGACGTGCTGATGGGCTTCAACCTTCCCGACTTCAACCTGCGCGCCGACATGGTTCCCGACAAGGTCACGCGCGTTCGCTTCGTGCCCGACAAGACCGGCAGCTTCACCTTCGTGTGCGACATCTTCTGCGGCACGAAACACGAGGAGATGAACGGCCGTCTGACGGTAGTCGAATGAACGGCACGGAAATCGGAACTACGTCCTTAGGGCGCCGCGTCCCCCCGGTGCATCATCATCGGCATCGCGGGGACGGGGATGAAGAAAAAAGACAGCACCGAGGTCATGCGGGTCCGGGAGTCGGCCGAGCGGAACAAGATTCCACTGATCATCTGCACGCTGCTCGCCATCGTCGGGGTGGTCGGCTGGCTGAGCTCGCTCTAGCGGCCAGCCGCTCGGCAAGCCGGTCTAGGGCTTCACGAACTTGAGCACGAACTCGTCCTTCGGCATGGGCGGGTCGGGCGTATTCCGGTCGCGCGGGTCGGCCGGATTTCGCAGGAACTGACCCTCGTCCGCCAGCCGGAAGCCGCCCGCCTCGATCTCCTGGCGCACCAGCGCCTCCTCGACACGATGCAGCGTGCCGCCTTCCGATATGCCGGTGCCGGGGCGGCCCGAATGGTCGGCCACCACGTACGTCCCTCCGCGCTTCAGGGCGGCGAAGACGGCGCGGTTCATGCGCGCGCGGTCCACGCCGAGATAGCCGAGGTCGTGGTAGTTGAACATCAGGGTGACGAGGTCGAGCGCGTTCGCGGCCAGCTCCGGCGGCGCGGGATCTTCGAACGGACGCACCACCGGAACAATGTTTCCCGCGGCAGGATTCTTCATCCTCTCGGCGAGGCGCTGCGCGCTGGTGAGCCGGGGTCCCGCCGCTGGCGGCCCCGCGCCGCCCGAAGGCGCGGGCGCCGTACCACCCTCGGGCGCGGGCGCCGTACCGCCCTCGGGCGCGGCAGGCTTGGGGCGATTGGGGTCCGGCGGCGCACTCTGCCCGTAAACTTTCCCGCCGGGGCCCACCGCGCGGGCGATGAGCTCGGTGGTGTAGCCGCCGCCCGCGCTCAGGTCCATCGCCACCATGCCGGGACGCACGCCAATGAAGGCCAACACGAGCCCGGGCTTGCGGCGGCGATCATTGTTCCGGTCGGCATCGCTGCGGTCCGGGCTCGCGACGAGCTCGGCGATGCGCTCGCGCGAGATCGTCCCAGGCGCGGGATTCGTGGACTGGCACGCCGCCGCGAGGACCACAGCGAACCACGTGAACGAGCGCTTCATGGCGAGGTAGGATCGCATTCTGCCTTATCCGCGGGAATCGAAGATGAGAGCTGGACTCGTTGGGTTCGCGTTACTAGCCGCCGCGGCCGCCCCCGCGGTCGCGCAGAACTATCCGAGCAAGCCGATCCGCATCCTCATCGCGCAGGCGCCGGGCAGCGCGACCGACGTCATCAGCCGGGTGCTCGGCAACCGGCTCTCGGAGGGCCTCGGCCAGCCGGTGGTGATCGAGGCGCGCCCCGGCGCCGGCGGCGTAGTCGGCACCGAAGCCGCGGCCCGCTCCGCGCCGGACGGCTACACGCTTTTCATGGCGAACAATTCCACGCACGGCTCCAACCCGGCCGAGTACGCGAAGCTGCCCTACGACGCGATCAATGATTTCGCTCCGATCGCCTTCGTCGACTACGAGCCCTATGTGCTGGTGGCCGATCCGTCGCTGCCGGTGAAGAGCGTCCAGGAGCTCGTCGCGCTGGCCAAGTCGCGTCCGGGCAAGATGAACTACGCCTCGGCGGGCAACGGCAGCACGCACCAGTTCTGCGGCGAGCTGCTCAAGTCGATGTCGGGCATCGACGTCCAGCATGTGCCGTACAAGGGTTCGCCGCCCGCCATCGCGGGACTCCTCGGCGGGGAAGTGTCGTACATGTTCGCGAACGTCGCCGACATCGGACCGCAGATCAAGAACTCGAAGGTGCGGCCGCTCGCCGTCACCTCCGAAAAGCGCGCGCCGTCGCTGCCGGAGGTGCCGACGATGGCGGAAGCCGGTCTGCCGGGGTTCGAGATCCTGTCTTGGTTCGGCCTGCTCGCACCCGCGGGCACGCCGGCCCCGATCGTCGCCCGGTTGAACGCGGAGACCGTCAAGGCCCTCGGCTCGGCGGACGTGCAGGCCACGTTCGCAAAGCAGGGCCTCGAAGCGAAGCCCGGCACGCCCGAGCAATTCGCCGCGCACATCAAGAGCGAAATCGCGAAGTTCACCAAGATCGGCAAGGCGGCCGGAATCAAGGCCGAATAGCCGCATGGCCGAGGCGCGCTCGGCAAGCGTCGTCCTGAGCTCGCTCGCGCTCAAGGGCGTGCTCGAGAGCTCGCAGCCGGAATTCGAGCAAGCGGTCGGCCGGCTCGAGCTCGGCTTCGATGCCACGCAAGCGATCCTCGAACGCCTGGCGCACGGCGCGCGCGTGGATCTTCTGATCCTCACTTCCGACGCCCTGGAGGAGCTGCGGAGAAAGGGTGAAGTGACGCGGGTTCGCGCGCTGGGCAGCTCGGGCGTCGGGCTGGCGGTGCGCGCCGGCGCGGCGAAGCCCGACATCGGCTCGACCGAAGCGCTGGTGCGCGCGCTGCTCTCGGCGGATTCGGTCGCGCATTCGAAAGTGGGCGCAAGCGGGATTTATTTTTCCGAGCTGCTCGAGCGCCTCGGCCTCTCCGGCAAGCTGAAAAAGCGCGTCGTGGTGGAGAAAGGCCCGGTGGGACTCGCGGTGGCCGCGGGCGAGGCGGAAATCGGCGTGCAACAACTGTGTGAGCTCGCACCCGTGCGCGGCATCGATATCGTCGGCCCGCTGCCGCCGTCACTGCAGAAGCTGACTCATTTCTCGGCGGGCATTGCCTCCCGGGCGAAGAATCCACAGGCCGCCATCGAGCTCATGAATCTGCTGACGTCGCAAGCCACGCGCGCCGCGATGCTCGCAGGCGGAATGCAGCCCTCACCGGAGTGAGCTCGGGGTTCGTTCTAGACCCTCACTAGGGTCACTGCAAAGTTGTGCAAACGGGCGCGGCTCGAACCGGACGATGGCTATGATCGCTGCCCCGAGACTCAACACCTGGGGAAGACACGATGCAGCAGGAATTAGTCACGGAAATCGGCAAGCGGCCCACGCGCATCGACTGGGCGAACGATCGGGAGCTCTTCTACTGGGCGATGAAGTGGCGCGTACGCAGCGAAGACATCAAGGAAGCCGCGCTTTCGGTCGGCTCCAACGTCAGGAAGATCGAGGCCTTTCTGCGCAACAAGGGCTGGCTGCGCTAGGGCTGCGCCCTTCAATCCGACGCCGCGGTGAGCGCGGCGATCTCCTGCGCGGAAAGCTCGAGCTGCGTCGCGCGCACGAGGCTGTCGAGCTGATCCGCATTCGTGGCGCTCGCGATCGGCGCGGTGACCCCTTCGCGCGCGATGAGCCAGGCGAGCGCGACCTCGGCCGGCTTCGCGCCGTGCGCGCGGGCCACCACATCGAGCGCCGCGAGGATCCGCAAGCCGCGCTCGTTGAGATATTTCTCGACGCCGCCGGCGCGGGCGCTGCCCTTCAGGTCGGCCTTCGAGCGGTATTTGCCGGAGAGAAAACCCGAAGCCAGGCTGTAGTAGACGATGACGTCGACGCACTGCGCGATGCACAGATCGCGTAACGGTCCCTCGAATCGGGCGCGCTCATAAAGGTTGTACTCGGGCTGCTCGACTTCGTAGCGCGGCAGCTTCTTCGACCTCGCGGTGTCGAGCGCCTCGCGCAGCCCGGCGGCGGTCGAGTTCGAAGCGCCGACCGCCCTCACCTTTCCTGCGCGGATCAGCTCGTCGTAGGCGCCGAGCGTCTCCTCAATCGGCGTGCCCGCATCCGGACGATGGCTGAGGTAGAGGTCGATGCGGTCAGTCCGCAGGCGCTTGAGCGACGCTTCGACGCCGGCGGCGATACTTTTCGCCGAAAGCCCCTTGCCGTCCGGGCCGGGCGCCGCGCCGACCTTGGTGATGAGCACGATCCGGTCTCGCCGCGCCGGCGAGCCTTTCAGCCAGTTGCCGAGGATGGTTTCCGATTCGCCGCCCTGATTGCCCGGCACCCAGCGCGAGTAGACATCCGCAGTATCGATGGCGTTGAGGCCGGAATCGACGAAACGGTCGAGCAGGCGAAAGGCAGTGGGCTGGTCGACGGTCCAGCCGAAGACGTTGCCGCCGAAGACGAGCGGCGCGATGCGAAGGCCCGAGCGGCCGAGGGGTCGAAGGTTCATCCGGCCATTATCGGGCAGCCGGCCGGGCAGGCTAAAGCGAAGCGCTCGAGAAAGTGTCGCAGTCCTGCGGCCGGCCCGAGTCCAGTCCTCGCTTGAACCAGCGCACACGCTGCTGGGA
>JBJMWH010000014.1:0-6110 GCA_045810245.1 Burkholderiales bacterium
CGGACAGGAGCGTGAGCCTCCTGAACACGGCACGCGCGTCGCCGTGAGCCTGCACGCGTGAAGATCCGCAAGACCACGACGGCCGCGGGCACGGCCGTCGTCGAGGGCTCGCCGCTGGCGCAGGCGCTCGCGGGCGCGATCGACCACCTGCGCAACGAGCGCATCGAGGAGGCCGAGCCGGCGCTGCTGGACATCCTCGCGCGCTGGCCCGAGCAGCCCGATGCGCTGCACTACCTCGGCGTGCTGCGCCACACGCAAGGCAGGATCGACGAGGCGGTCGCCCTCATCCGCGGCGCGCTCGCACAGGGGCCGGACAACGCCGGAGCATGGAACAACCTCGGCAACGTGCTGCTGCTCGCCGGCCGCGGCGAAGAGGCAAGCGTGGCCTACCAGAAGGCGCTCGACCATGGCGGCGGCGCGCCCGGCGACGCCGTGCGCGCGCTCAATAACCTGGGTGTGCTGCACCGCAAGCTCGGGAAGCTGGGCGACAGCGAGCTCGCGCTGCGCCGCGCGCTGCAGTGCGACGACGCCTTCGCCGACGGCTGGTACAACCTGTCGGTCACGCTCATCAAGCAGGGCCGCATCAACGAGGGTGTGCTCGCGCACAGCAAGGCGGTTGCGCTGTGGCCGGAGGAAGTGCAGTCGCGCCAGGAGGTGATCCGCGCGCTGCTCGTGCTGGACGAACGAGAGCGCGCCGCCAAGCTGCTGCGCGAATGGCTCGCCAGCGACCCGGGCAACGCGGTCGCCGAGCACATGCTCGCCGCCTGCCAGGCCAAGGAAGGCGATGCCGTACCCGAGCGCGCCAGCGACGGCTACGTGCAGCAGGTGTTCGACGGCTTTGCGGCCTCGTTCGATTCCAAGCTCGAGACGCTGCATTACCGAGCGCCCGAACTGGCGGTGCGGGCACTGCAGCGCGCCGCCGGCACACCCGCAGGCCGGCTCGACATCGTCGATGCGGGATGCGGCACGGGGCTGTGCGGGCCGGGGCTGAAGCCCTTCGCGCGCCGGCTCGCCGGGTGCGACCTCTCCGAAGGCATGCTCCAGCGCGCCAAGGGGCGCGCGCTCTACGATGCCCTGCACCAGGCCGAGCTCACCTACTACCTCGCCACCCAGCCCGCTGCATTCGATGCCGTCGTGTCAGCCGACACGCTGTGCTACTTCGGCCCGCTGGAGACCGTCTTCGCCGCCGCCTGCCAATGCCTGCGGCCTGGCGGCTGGCTCGTCTTCACGGTCGAGGCGCTGTCCGACGACGCCCGGCAGCCGCACCGGCTGCAGTCCAACGGACGCTACGCCCACCACCAGGCCTACCTGCGCGAGACGCTTGCCGCGGCCGGCTTCGTGGGAGCGGTCTTCGAGCACGAGCGGCTGCGCATGGAGACCGGCCAGCCGGTGATGGGTTGGCTCGTCACCGCCACCGCTGCATCGGCATGAACGGATAGAAGTTACGCATAGATCCTAGTAGGTTCGGGTTCATCCGCGCGTCGACCTCTGCTTCCAAAGCTCCCACGGCCGCTCCAGCGTGCCGCGGTTCGCGGCGCTCGAGCGCTTGCCTTCGGTGTCGCTCAGGAACTGGATCGGTCCCTCGAGCGTCTCGGCCTGGAGCTGCAGGCGCGCGTTCATCTCGGTGTAGATGGCGCGGAACACCGCCTCCTGGACGCTGTCGCCGATCACGGTCATGCCGTGCCCGCGCATCAGCACGCAGTTGCAGCTCCCGAGCGCCTCGGCGAGCGCGGCGCCGAGCGGCCGGTCGCGCACCAGGATGTCGTTGTCGTCGCGCACCTTGCGGATGTCCCACACCGGCGCGCCCGACCAGAGGAACGAGCCCATGTGGTAGATCGGGCGCAGGCGCGTCTTGGTGACGCCGAATGGGATCACCGAAGGCGCGTGGCTGTGCACCACGGCCATGACCTCGGGGCGCCTGCGGTAGATCTCGCCGTGGATGTAGCGCTCGATGAAGCCTTTGCGCACGTCGCCGCCGACGGCTTCGCTCTCGGCGTCGAGCTCCATGAGGTCGGCCGCCGTGACGAGCGCCGGCGCGCGCGAGCGCGACATGATGAAGCGCTCGGGGCGCTTGTCGCTGCGCGCGCTGATGTGGCCGTAGGCGTCGAGCACGCCTTGGTTCGCGAGGATGCGGCTGCCGGCGACGAGGTCTTCGATCAGCGCCGTGCCGGCGGCAGCGCGCGACGATCCGGATTTCCTTGTTTTCATCTGAAGCGCATCTCCCTGAGCTGCGGCGACACAATGTACAGGATGGCGATGGCGGCGATCGCGCCCGCCGCGAGCGCGACCGACGCCCCCCTCACCCCGAGGAGGTCGGAAAGCGGTCCGGCGACGAAGGCGCCGACCGAGATCATCGCCGGGTAGAGCATGGTCAGGCTCGAGATGCGCCCGCGCATTTCCTCGGGCGCGTTCATCTGCAGCATCGCCATGTTGCTCGCGGTGTGCGCCATCTCGGCCGCGCCGCCGATCACGCCGCAGGCGAGCGCCGCGGCGAGCGTCGGGCTCGCCGCGAGGCCGAGGATCGCCAGGCCCATCAGCACGATCCAGCCCGCCTGGATCAGCGCCTGGCGCTCGGCCCGCGCGAGCGCGTTGGCGGCAAGGCCGCCGAGCGTGCCTCCGACGCCCACGCCGGTGAGGAGCCACCCCAGGCCCTGCGGCCCGGCGACGAAGACGTCTTTGGCGTAGATCGGCAGCAACGTGCCCCACACCGGCACCAGCAGGAAATACGGCAGCGCGCCGAGGAACACGAGCAGGCGCGTGCGCGGGTCGTTCGCCGCGAAGCGCAGCCCCTCGAGCATTTGCGCGAACGCCGAGCGCTCCGCGCCGAGCGCGCGGCGCGCGGGAAACACCACCATGAGCACCATCGCGGCGGCCGCGGCGTACAGCACGGCCTGGATGAAGAAGCTGCCGGCCGCGCCGAGCGAAGCGATGAGGAAGCCGGCGAGCGCCGGGCCCAAAATGCGCATCATCGAGAAGCCCATCGTGTTCATCGCCACGGCCTTCACGGCGTCGGCGCGCGCCACGAGCTCGAAGGCGGTGGTGAGCCGCGCCGGCCGATCGAGCACGTTCGCCGCGCCCATCAGCACGGTGAAGGCAAAGAGCATCCACAGGCTCACGATGCCGAGGGCGAGCGCGGCGCCGAACGAGAGCGACACCGCCGCTGCGAGGATCTGGCTTCCCTGCAGCAGCCGCCGCCGGTCCCAGCGCTCTGCCGCAACGCCGGAGAGCGGCGCGAGCAGGAACATCGGCACCGCGCGCGCGCCCATCACCGCGCCGAGCAGCGCGCCCGAGCCGGTGATCTCATAGACCACCCAGCCGAGCGCCGCCTGCTGGATCCATTGGCCCGACCACGAGAGGAGCGAGCTCGTCCACAGCCACCTGAAGTCGCGGTACGCGAACGCCGATGCCAGGCGGCGCCTTCGGCCTAGCGCCGCGACGCCGCGGCCGGCATCGGGTGCGCCGCGCTGTCGTAGCCCGGCAGGACGCGCACGTCGACCACGCAGACGGCACCGTTCTTCACTTCCTGAATCGCCTTCTCGATGGAAGGGCGCAGATCTTCGATCTTCCCGACCGGGCCGATACCCACCGCGCCCTGCGCGCGCGCCATCATCGCGAGGTCGATGTCGGGCTCGTCGATGCGCTGGCCGATCCACTTGTTCTCGACCGGCCGGCCGCGCGTCTTCGCCACGCGCTCCTGGTGCAGCTCGTCGTTGTAGAAGGAACGGTTGTTGGCAACGAGGAAGAGGCACGGCAGCCTGTAGTGCGTCGCGGTCCAGAGCGCGGTGTTGCCCATGAGGAAGTCGCCGTCGCCGACGATGCCGACCACCATGCGGCCCGTTCCCTTGAGCGCGAGCGCCGCGCCGACGGTGAGGCCGGGCCCCGCGCCCACGCCGCCGCCGCCGTCCGCGCCGAGGTAATCGAGCGGGTGCCGGAAGTGCCGGTAGGCGCCGTTCCACCCGAGCGGGAGCTTGGACAGGCAGATCTCCATGCCCTGGGTAAGCTCGTTGAAGACGCGCGCCAGAGCGCGGATCGTCACTGCTTTGTCTTCCTCAAAAGTACCTTCGACCCTGGATGAAACGGCGGCGGGCCGTGCACGCACGGCATCGGTGAGAAGCGGCACGGCCACGTCGGGCTCGCACATCAAGTAAACGTCCGACGGCGGCAGGCCCTGGTAGTCCGAGCTCCAGCCACGATGGACGTGGGCATCGACCGAGACCCGGATGACTTTCGCGCCGATCGGCGCATCGCCCCACGCCGCCTTCAGCGTGCCCGCGGTGTCGACCCAGTCGAGCGACAGCACCACATCCGCTTCTTTCAATAATGCTCCATCAGGAAAGGTCGCGGGGGGCGCCGCATGCAGCGGGTGGTCGGTCGGGAAAGCGGCGGGCGTCTTGATGTCGGTGAACACCTTCGCCTGCAGCTTCTCGGCGAGCTCGATGCGCGCCTTCCACGCATCGAGCCCGCGGCTCACGCGTCCGATCAGCAGCGCGGGATTCCTCGCGCCCGAGAGAAGCCGCGCCGCTTCCCTCACCGATTCTTCACCTGGGAACACGGGAGGCGGCGGTCTGAAGCGCGAAACATCCGGCAGCGGTGGAAGCGGGCCGATCTTCGCCTCCTGCAGCGCGGCGTCGAGGTTGATATACGTCGGGCCCCGCGGCGCGGTGTCCGCCATCTGTGCCGCGCGCATCAGCGCTTCGTAGGCCGCCGGCACCGACGCAGGCTGGTTGTCCCACTTGGTGTAGTCGCGCACCAGCGCGCCCTGGTCGGAAGCGGTATGGATCCAGTCGATCCACGGCCGCCGGCGCGCCGCATCCCACGGCCCGGTCGCGCCCAGGATGAGCATCGGCACGCGATCGCACCACGCATTGAAGATCGCCATGGAGCCGTGCATCAGGCCGACGTTCGAGTGCAGCACTGCGCCCATCATGCGGCCCGAGGCTTTGGCGTAGCCGTGGGCGATCGCGATCGCCGACTCCTCGTGCAGGCAGAGCAGCATCTGCGGGCGATCGTTGCCGAGGTAGTTGACGATGCTGTCGTGCAACCCGCGGTAGCTCGCCCCTGGATTCAGCGCGAGGTACGGGATGTCGAGGGCGCGCAGCATGGCGGCGATCGCGTCGCTGCCCCAGAGCTCCTTCTGCTCGGGCACGGGTACCGGAAGGTCGCGCAGGAATTCGCTTGCCACGCTCAATCTCCTTTGATGCCGGCGTCCTTGATGATCTTGCCCCATTTCGCGTTGTCCTCGCGGATGAAGCGCGCGAACTCGGCCGGCGAGCTGGTCACGAGCTCGATGCCCTGCGCGGCAAGGCGCGCCTTGAGCTCGGCCCCGCCGAGAATCTTCACCACCTCGGCGTGGATCCGGCTCACGATGTCCGGCGGCACCTTCGCCGGCACGAACAGGCCCAGCCAGGGATCCAGGGCGTACCCGGGCACGCCGGCCTCCGCGATGGTGGGCGTATCCGGCAGGCTGGCGAAGCGCTGCGGCGCGCTGCTGCCGAGGAGCTTGAGCTTGCCGTCCTTGATGTGCGGGAGCAGCGTGTTGGCGGCGCCGATCCAAACCTGGATGCGTCCGGGCAGCAGATCGGCCACTGCCGGCGCGGCGCCCTTGTACGGCACATGGTTCATCTTCGTGCCGGTGAGGCTCTGAAACATCACCGCGCCGAGGTGCTGCGGGCTGCCGTTGCCCGAGGAGCCGTGGTTGAGCTCGCCCGGATGCGCTTTGGCATAGTCGACGAGCTCCTGCACTGAACCGACGGGAAGCGTGGCAGGAACCACGAGCAGGAACGCGATGCGCGCGACCTGCGTGACCGGCGCGAGGTCGCTGAGCGGGTCGAACGGCGGCTTGGTGAGATACGGGTTCACCGAGAAGACGTTGTCCGGCGCGAGCAGCCACGTATAGCCGTCGGCAGAACTCTTCGCGACGAGGTCGGCGCCGATGTTCTGGCTTCCCCCCGGCCGGTTCTCGACCACCACAGGCTGCGCCCAGACTCCTTGCAGGCCCTGCGCGATCGCGCGTGCAATGGTGTCGGGCGAGCCCCCCGGAGTGAGCGGCACGACGATCCGCACCGGTCGCTCCGGGAAGCCCTGTGCACCCCCGAGGCAGGGCAAGAGCG
>JBJMWH010000015.1:0-5344 GCA_045810245.1 Burkholderiales bacterium
AGGTTGTTCATCAGCATGCGCAGCGCCGCTTCGGTGAGCCAGCTCTTCGCGGAGCGCTGCGGGCCGCGCGCCGCTCGCACCACGCGAGGACCGTTCATTTCCAGACCTCGCGCGCAACTTCCATCATGAGCTCCAGCTTGCGCCACTGCTCGTCCTCGGTGAGGAGATTTCCGGCGATGCCCGAGGCGAAGCCGCATTGCGGGCTCAGCGCGAGCTGCTCGAGCGGCAGGAACCGGCTCGCCTCCTCGATCCTTTTGATCAATTCCGATGCGCTTTCGATGCGGCCGGTTTTCGTCGTGATGAGGCCGAGGACCACGGTGACGCCTTTCGGCACGAAGCGCAAGGGCTCGAAGCCGCCGGCGCGCGCGGTGTCGTACTCGAGCAGCAGGCGGTCGAACCGCAGGCCGCCGAAGAGGCGTTCGGCGATCGCGTCGTAGCGCCCTTCGCGGTGCCACATGCTCGCGCGGTTGCCGCGGCAGACGTGCAGGCCGAAGCTCGCGCCGTCCAGGCCGGCGATGACGGCGTTGTCGGCCGCCACGGCGCGCGAGAGATTGGCCAGGGGATCGTCGCCGGCGGCGCGCATGCGCTCGAGGCTCGCCGGGTCGACGTAGCCGGTGTAGCTCGGCTCGTCGAGCTGGACATAGCGGCAGCCGGCGCGCAGCAGCTGTTCCACGATGCGGCGCTGGATGCGCACGACGTCGGCGAGGAACTCGCCGGGCTCGCGATAAGGCGAGGCCTCGATGTCGCTCATCTGCGCGACGCGGTCGGGCCCCATCAGCGTGATCTTGGCCGCCGGTTTGTTCACGAACTCGAATTCCTGGAGCGGGAAATTCCGCTTCAGGGAAAGCCGAGCCGTCACCGGCGTGCGAAACGAAAGCACCGCGTCCTCGCCCCGGGTGAGCGGCGTTTCCCCGGGCGCGCGGTTCTCCGGATTGCGCCGGAAGTTGTCCCAGGAGGTGCGCCACATGTCCCAGCCCTCGACCTCCGAAAAGCTCACCTGCCAGTTGAGGCGCCGGTATTCGCCGTCGGTGATCACCGGCAGGCCGATCGACTCCTGGCGGCGCACCACTTCGGAGATCGCGCGGTCCTGGACGGCACCAAGATCTTCTTGGGAAAGCTCCCGCCGGGCGAAACGCTGGAAGGCATCCTTGAGGTAGGCGGGGCGCAGCAGGCTTCCGACGTGGTCGACGCGCGTCGCTTGCATGGACTGGACGATACAATAATCCGAACCGGCAATTGGTAACCGCAACCGGAAACGCAAAAGGGGGTCTCATGAGACTGATAGGGTTGATCGCGGCGATGCTGCTCGCTTTTCCCGCGGCGGCGCAAGAAAAGGTCATCCTCGGCATGAGCGGATGGACCGGGTTCCAGCCGCTGAAGCTCGCCGAGCTCGCCGGGATCTTCAAGAAGAACGGCGTCGACATCGAGATCCGCTTCATCGCGCCGGTGCAGCGCTCGGCCGCGCTCGCCTCGGGCGCGCTCAACGCGGCGGCGACGACCGTCGATCAGCACATCGTCTGGGCTTCGGCCGGGATTGCCTCCGTGCAGGTCGCGCTCATCGACAAGTCGAAGGGCGGCGACGGGCTCGCGGTGCGCAACAACATCAACTCGATCAAGGAACTCAAGGGCAAGTCGGTCAACGTCGACGGCCCCGGCACGGTGCAGCACTTCATGCTCTCGTACATCCTGGAGAAGAACGGCATGTCGATCCAGGACGTGATCCGCTCGACCATGGCGGCGCAGCCCGCGGCGCAGGCGTTCGTCGCCGGGCAGGGCGACGCGGCGCTCACCTACGAGCCCTATCTTTCGAGCGTGCGCGAGAAGCCCGACGCCGGCAAGATCCTGGTCACCTCGATCGAGTATCCGGTGGTCGTCGACGTGCTGGTATTCCGCAACGACTTCATCGAGAAGCATCCGAAGGTGGTGAAGGCCACGGTCGACAGCTTCTTCGAGGCCCTCGACCTGCTGAAGCGCGACCCGCTCAAGTCGCACGAGCTGATGGGAAGCAGCGTCAAGCAGTCGGGTGAGGCCTTTGCGAAGTCCGCCGCCTACATCGACTGGCAGGACCGCCAGGAGAACAAGAGCTACTACGCGAAGGAGCACAAGCCCTTCGTCGATTTCGCGGTGCGCGTGCTCAAGTTCAACCGCGTGATCCAGAAGGAGCCGAAGGCGCAGGAGATGATCGACCTGCGGTTCCTGTAGTTGCGGGTCACGTCCGAGTAGCCCGGGGTTGCTCGAGCCCCTCAAGCCGGTCTCGCGCGGCGCGAGGATCGCCCTCGGCGCCGCATTCTTCGTCGTGTTTTTCGCCGCGTGGGCGCTCGCGACCTTCGGCGGCGCCATCGACGCGATGTTCCTCAAGGATCCGCTCTATACGCTCACCACCGGGGTGACGCTGTTCCGCGAGTTCGGCTTCATCCGTGACGTCGGCATCACCGTATTCCGTGTGGTCGGCGGGTTCGTGCTCGCCGCGCTGGTCGCGGTGCCGCTCGGCATCGCGATGGGCGCGTTCAAGCCGGTCGAGGCCTTCTTCGAGCCCTTCGTCTCGTTCGCGCGCTACCTGCCGGCCTCCGCGTTCATTCCCCTGCTCATCCTGTGGGCGGGGGTCGGCGAAACGCAGAAGCTGCTCGTGATCTTCATCGGCTCGGTGTTCCAGGTGATCCTGATGGTGGCCTTGATCGTGGGCTCGACCCGGCGCGAACTCGTCGAGGCCGCCTATACGCTGGGCGCGGACGCGGCCGGGATCGTGCGGCGCGTGATGCTGCCCAACGCCGCGCCGCAGATCGCCGACACTCTGCGCCTGGTGCTCGGCTGGGCGTGGACCTACGTCATCGTGGCCGAGCTCGTCGGCG
Organism: Burkholderiales bacterium; assembly: GCA_045810245.1. GTDB lineage: Bacteria > Pseudomonadota > Gammaproteobacteria > Burkholderiales > SG8-39 > SCGC-AG-212-J23. The sequence goes on from JBJMWH010000015.1 coordinate 2,850, forward strand.
CCGAGAGCGGCATCGGCCACATGATCATGGACAGCCAGCGGCTGCTCGACACCGGCCAGATGATCTTCGGCATCGTCTGCATCGGCATCATCGGGCTGGTGTCCGACCTGCTCTTCAAGTGGGCGAACCAGAGGCTCTGGCCGTGGGCTTTCTGAGGATCGAGGCCGTGAGCCGGGTATTTCCCGGGGTGCGGGGCGGGACGCCGACGCGCGCCCTGGAGCGCACCGACCTCGAGGTCCAGGACAACGACTTCATCTGCATCCTCGGCCCCTCGGGCTGCGGCAAGTCGACGCTGCTGCGCATCGTCGCCGGGCTCGACTCGCCGAGCACCGGCCGCGTGCTGCTCGACGGCCAGGCGGTGGAGCGGCCCGGTCCCGACCGCGGCATGGTGTTCCAGTCCTACACGCTGTTTCCCTGGCTCACTGTGCGCGAAAACGTTCTCTTTGGTAGCCGTTCCACCGCCGAAAAGGCGAAACAGCTGATCGCGAAGGTCGGACTGCACGGTTTCGAGAGCCACTACCCGAAGATGCTCTCCGGCGGCATGCAGCAGCGCACCGCGCTCGCCCGCGCGCTCGCCAACGATCCGAAGATCCTGCTCCTCGACGAGCCTTTCGGCGCGCTCGACAACCAGACGCGCGCGCTGATGCAGGAGCTCCTGCTCGGCATCTGGGAGGCCGACCGCAAGACGGTGCTCTTCGTCACCCACGACATCGACGAGGCGATCTTCATGGCGAACCGGGTCGCAGTGATGTCGGCGAGGCCAGGGCGGATCAAGACCGAGCTCGCCATCGAGCTGCCGCACCCGCGCCACTACACCATGAAGACCTCGCCCGAGTTCTCGGCGTACAAAGCGCGCCTCACCGAGGAAGTCCGCGTCGAGGCGATGAAGGCGGCCGAAATGGTATCGTAGCGTCGGCGCAGAATGGCGGATCCCGGCGACCACGAAGACGTCCCCCACACCCTGATCCCACTCGGGCTCGCGGTGGGCCTGATCCGCTCAAAGGTCTACGCCGAGGGCAAATCGGCCGACCGCGACCATGGACACACGGTCGAACTCAACGCTCTCGCAAGCTTCGTCGCAGCTACGGTGCCCGTCTACGAGTACCAAACCAATCCGTCCAAGGCACCGCGAGCGCTCCACAAGGCCGAGCTGGAGGGTGGGATGTTCCGGGACGGGGGCAAGGAGCTGCGCTTCATCGACGGGCGCGCCACGAAGCGCTACCTCGCGCTGAACGCGCTGGACGTGGAGTGCGTAACCTCCTTGCTGCGCGAACCCGAGCACGCGGTTCGGATCCGCAGCCGCTACGTCCGGATGCGAGCGCAGAAGCTGAGGACGCGCGCCACGTGGTTGAGAAACCGGGCGTCGGCGCTGCGCAGGGAAGCCCTGGATTTGCGATCGAGCACGGACGAGCGCCCGGGGTATTTGCCAGGCGGCGACTATGATTGCGCTGCGGGAGAGGCCCATTCCAAACGCTAAACGCCGGGTGCTCGTGGTCGAGGACAACCTCGACTCCGCTCGTTCCATGACGGCGCTGATCCGCATGATGGGTCACGAAGTGCAGTACGCCATCACTGGATTCGCCGCTCTCGACCTGGCGCCGAAGTTTCGACCGGACATCGTCATCGTCGACATGGGCTTGCCCGACCTCAGAGGCGAATACCTGGCCACCGAATTGAAGTACGAGCCCGGCCTCGAGCAGACCCGAGTTATTGCCATATCCGGTTTGCCGCAAGAAAACCTGGAAGCGCGCGCACGCGAAGCCGGATGCGGAGAGTTTTATCGGAAGCCGCTCGACCCCGCGAAGCTCGAACAAATACTCGCTGAGCCGTAATAAGTAGCCGCAAGGGTTACCTTCGCCAGTCGACTTCGTTTGCTGCCGAATCGACAGGCAAGCGCCAGTCAGGCGTCTCGGGTAAGATGGTGGTCCATGGCGACCCCATGGTGCCCGCCGGACGTCCAAGCCGTTGTTTGTACAGTGGATGTACACTCTCGGCCCCGCCTTCCCTCTAAGGACCTGACCCGCGCTAGGTAGATGACCAAGTATGTCTTCGTAACCGGTGGTGTAGTTTCCTCCCTGGGGAAAGGCATCGCCGCCGCCTCCCTCGCCGCGATCCTCGAGTCGCGCAGCATCCGCGTCACCAACATCAAGCTCGACCCGTACATCAACGTCGACCCGGGCACCATGAGCCCGTTCCAGCACGGCGAAGTGTTCGTCACCACTGACGGCACCGAGAGCGATCTGGATCTCGGCCACTACGAGCGCTTCGTGCGCACCACCACTTCGCGCAACAGCAACTTCACGACGGGGCGCATCTACGAGCGCGTCATCAGCAAAGAGCGCCGTGGCGACTATCTCGGCGCGACCGTGCAGGTCATTCCGCACATCACCGACGAGATCAAGCGCTCCATCATGCTCGGCGCCGGCGATTCCGATGTGTGCATGGTGGAGATCGGCGGCACGGTGGGCGACATCGAATCCCTGCCGTTCCTCGAG
>JBJMWH010000016.1:0-4597 GCA_045810245.1 Burkholderiales bacterium
AAGTCGGGCTCGAATTGCTGAAGGAGGCAGACTGGGTTGTGGCGGTGGGGTGCTCGCTCGCGTATCACGCGGGCGGCGGCGGTCAGCTTTGGCCGAAGGCGCAGATGCTGCACATCGACATCGATCCCCTTGCGATCAGCCAGGGTCAGGAGGTGGCGCGGCACCACCTGCGCGCCGACGCGCGCCTCGGAGTGGAAGCGCTGACCGCGGCGCTGCCCGCTCGCGACAACAAGTGGCGCAGCGACGCGATGGCCAAGCGAATCCGCGAGTCGAAGCCCGACAGCATGGCGTTCGATGTCGAGCCGGGCCTGCTCGACCCGCGCGACGTGGTCGAGGCGCTGGAGAAGGCGCTGCCGCGCGACTGGGAGATGGTGAATTCCGGCGGCCACTGCTCGTGGTTCTTCGCGCAGATGCCGTCGCGCCCTCAGGAGAAATTCCTGACTATTCGCGAGTTCGGTGCCATCGGCAACGGCATCTCGTTCGCCATGGGCGTGGCGGCGGCGCGCCCGGATCGAACCGTGGTGCTCTTCGACGGCGACGGCAGCCTGATGATGCATGTGCAGGAGCTCGAGACCATCAGGCGCCATCGGCTGAACATCCTCATCGTCGTGATCAACGATGGCGCGTACGGCTCGGAGGTGCACAAGCTCCGCTCGGAGGGGCTGCCCGAGGAGGGGTTGGTGTTCGGCTATTCCGATTTCGCGGGCATCGCGCGCGGATTCGGGCTCGCGGGAAGGACTTTCAAGAATCTCGACGACCTGCCGAAGCTGGTGGCGGAGTTCGGCGCAACCGGCCGCCCCGCGGTCTGGGACTTTCACGTCTCGGACAAGGTGCTGTCTCCGAGCATCCGCCGCGCCCATCCCCATCCTGCCAAGACCAAGAGCGCCTGAGAAGCATGGAAGCTTCTGGGCTGATCGACAAGAGAATCGCCGAGCTCGGCGACTGGCGCGGGGAGACGTTGAAGCGGATGCGCAAGCTCATCAAGGAGGCCGACCCGGAGGTCGTGGAGGAATGGAAATGGATGGGCACTCCCGTGTGGTCGCACGATGGAATCATCTGCACCGGCGAGTCGTACAAGGCGATCGTGAAGCTGACTTTCGCCAAGGGGGCTTCGTTGAAGGACCCGGCGAAGCTCTTCAACTCGAGCCTCGAGGGCAACGTGAGGCGCGCGATCGACATTCACGAGGGGGAGGCGGTCGACGCGGGCGCGTTCAAGGCGCTGATCCGTGCCGCGGTCGCACTCAATACATCGGTCGCAAAGACAAAGACAAAGCGAGCGAAATAGGTATGCCGACGCGTCGTCAAATCCTGTTTTGGGCAGCAGGCTCTACGGCGCTCGCGAGCGTCGCCGGAATCACGCGGGCACAAACCTATCCGACGCGACCCGTGCGCATCCTGGTCGGCTTTGTGGCCGGCGGCAACTTCGACATCGTTGCGCGTTTGATCGGGCAATGGCTCTCCGAGCAGTTCCACCAGCCGGTCATCATCGAAAACCGGCCCGGCGCGAGCAGCAATCTCGCGACCGAAGCGGCCGTTCGCGCACCCGCAGACGGGTACACGCTCCTGCTGGGCGGCGCGGTGAACGCAGTCAACGCGACGCTCTTCGACAACCTCGGCTTCAATTTCATCAGCGACCTCGCGCCGGTTGCCGGCGTCTCTCGGTTTCCCAATGTCATGACGGTGAATGCGGCTTTTCCGGCCAGGACGATTCCGGAATTCATCGCCTACGCGAAAGCAAATCCGGGCAAGGTCAACCAGGGCTCCTCCGGCAATGGGACCACGCAACATCTTGCCGGCGCGCTGTTCAAGACGATGACCGGCACCGACTTTCTGCACGTCCCCTATAAAGGCGCTCCGCAGGCGATTACCGATCTGCTCAATGGGCAAGTCCAGGTCCTGTTCGAACCCTTGCCGGCGTCGATCCAGCACATCAAGTCGGGAAAGCTGCGCGCCCTGGCGGTGACCACCGCCTCACGCTCCGAGGCGCTGCCTGAGGTGCCGGCCGTCGCAGAGTTCGCGCCCGGTTACGAGGCGAGCGGATGGAACGGGGTTTGCGCGCCCAGGAACACGCCGGGCGAGATCGTCGGCAGGCTGAACAGCGCGATCAACGCCGGCCTCGCCGATCCCAAGCTGAAGGCGCGGCTCGCCGATTTGGGCGCCACGCCGCTTGCCGGCTTCCCCGCCGACTTCGGAAAGCTCATCGCCGAAGAGACGGAAAAGTGGGGCAAGGTCATCCGCGCCGGGAACATCAAGCCAGGCTGACTCAGGATCTGGAGTCGATGTGTGCCAAGTGCAGGCGGTGCACGCTGATTTTGCGCACCTCCGCCTTGCTCGCTTCGATGTGACGCGCGAGAAGCTGCACCGCGCGCGCCTCGCGGCGCGCCAGCACGGCGCGCAGGATCTGGCCGTGCTCGAGATACGTGTAGACGATGCGCTCGGGATGGGTGAAGTCTAGGCGCCGCACGATGCGGATGCGCTCGGTGATGGACTGGTGGACGCGTGCGAGCTCGGGGTTGCCCGCGGTCTCGACCAGCGTGGAATGGAAGTCCTCGTCGAGGCGGGCGACGCGCGCGCCGTCGGTGAGGCGGCTCCGGGGCGACACCAGCCACACTTTCTCCAGGCCACCGAGCGCCGGTTTCGAATTCGCCGCGCATAGCCGCTGCACGGCGGCGCTCTCGAGCATGAGGCGCAGATCGTACAGGTGGTCGAGGAGGTCGAAATCGAGCGGGTGGACGCTCCAGCCGCTCTTGGGGTGGACCTGCACGTAGCCTTCGCGCTGGAGGCGGAAGAGCGCCTCGCGCACCGGCGTGCGCGAGACGCGGGTTCGCGAGGCGACCTCGTTCTCCGAGAAGCGCGTGCCGGGAAGCAGGCGGAACTCGAAGATGTCGCTCTTCAGCGCGCGGTAGACCGACTCGGCGAGGTTCTTCGAGGAAGAAATCGGGCTCTGACCCCGATTTTTCTTCCTCGCGTCGTTCATGCAGGAAGCGGGGTCGACTGCCAGGCGACCATCTGCCAGCCCTGCCGGCCCTTCACCCAGACGTTGGTGAAGCGGCTGTTCAGCTTCTTCGGCTGGCCGCTCGACAGGAGCTCGATCCTCACCTGGCCGGTGACCACCGCGCAGTCGCCGTGGACCTGGATGTCCTCGATGGGTCGCTCGACCGCGCGGTACTGCCACTTCTTCGAGCGGATGCCGTCCAGGTAGCTCGACTTGCTGTCGGCGCCGCCGTAGGAATGCGTATAGACGAGCGAGTCGGCGAGGAGCTCACTTAGCGTGTCCGCGTCGGCCTCGCACATGGCACGGTAGCGCTTCGATTCGAGGAGGCGAATGGTTTCCTTGCTTTCAGCCATGGCGATTTCTCCAGGTTTAACCGTCGGCGATGGAATTCTCGAGGACGCCGACCTTGTCGATCTCGATCTCGACCTTGTCGCCGGGCTTCATCCAGAGCGGGGGGGTGCGCCGCGCGCCCACGCCGCCGGGCGTGCCGGTGACCAGCACGTCGCCCGGGACGAGCGTGGTCCAGGTCGACACGTATTCGATGATCTTCGGGATCTTGAAGATCATCTGCTCGGTGCTCGCGTGCTGCATGCGCTCGCCGTTCAGGCGGCAGGAGAGCGTCATCGTGGTGCCGGGCGGGATCTCGTCGGCGGTGACCATCCATGGCCCGAAGGCGCCGGTCTGCGCGAAGTTCTTGCCGGCGGTCCACTGGATGGTGTGGCGCTGCCAGTCGCGCACCGAGCCGTCGTTGTAGCAGCTGTAGCCGGCGATGTGCGCCCAGGCGTCTTTTTGCGAGATTCTCCTACCTGCTTTCCCGATGATTACCGCGATCTCGGCCTCGAAGTCGAGGTTCTTCGATTCGCGCGGCCGCACGATCGACTGCTTGTGCCCCACCTGCGACTCCGGCAGGCGCAGGAAGATCGCCGGCTGCTCGGTGTTGTCGCGCCCGGTCTCGGCCACGTGCTCCTGGTAGTTCAGGCCGACGCAGACGATCTTGTCCGGGTTCGCGATCACCGGCAGCCAGGTCACGTCGGAAGCCTGGTAATCGGGCGCGGCGCCGGCGTACTGCACCGCCTGGGCGATGGCATTGCCGGCGATGAGCGACTTGAGGTCGGGATACTGGTTGCCGAGATAGCGCTTGAGATCGACGATGCCCTTGGCCGTGACGATGCCGTAGCTCTCGCCTTGCGCGGTCTTGTAGCTGGAGAGTTTCATGCGGGGCTCCTGGTGGAGGACTTGCGAATTCTAGCCGCGAGATCGGCGCGCCATGCCTCGACCGGCTTGTAGCCGGGGAGCTTGCGGGCGGTGTCGTGCGCCCATTGCCATAACTCGGCGTCGGGCAGGGACATGTCCATCGGGATGCGCAACGGCTGCTCGACGTACCAAGGGGTGTCGACGAAGAGCTCGATGCGGTTGCCTTCCGGGTCGCGGAAGTACACTGAAAGCGCGTTGCCGTGCGACACCGGCGCGATCTCGCTCAGGCCGCGCTCGGCCTGGACGGCCCGGTACATCTCGCGCAGCCCGGCGAAGTCACCCATGCGGAACGAGATCTGGTTGATGGCGTTGAACGCGAGCTCGTCGGGCCGTCCGCTCGCGAGCACG
>JBJMWH010000017.1:0-16544 GCA_045810245.1 Burkholderiales bacterium
ACCTCGCGACCCTGATCGGCAGCGGCGCGCGCGGTGATGAGCGAACCCGAGGCGAGCGCCGCCTCGACCACCAGGCAGCCCTGTGCGAGGCCGCTGATCAGGCGATTGCGGCGCGGAAAGTTGTGCGCCGCGGGCGGGGTACCAGGCGGGAACTCCGATAGCAGCAGCCCCCGTCCTGCGATCTCGGTGGCGAGTCCCGCGTTGCGCTGCGGATAGGCTACGTCGACGCCCGCACCCAGGACGGCGATGGTGCTGCTCGTGCCTGCCAGTCCGCCGCGGTGAGCTGCGGCATCGATGCCGAGCGCGAGGCCCGAGACGATCGTGAGCCCCGCGTCGCTCAGCGCGCGCGCGAAGCTTTCGGCGTTGCGCTCGCCCTGGGCGCTCGCGTTACGGCTTCCGACGACGGCGAGCGCAGGGCGCGAGGCCAGCTCGACCCGACCCGCGGCGTAGAGCAGAGCCGGCGGATCGGCGATTTCGAGCAGGCTGCGCGGATAGCTTTCGTCGGCCAGCGTGATGATCGCGCGGCCGGGAGCGAGCGCCCATTCGAGGCTGCGCGCTACCGCATCATGCACCGCGGACGAATCGAGGGCTGCGAGCGCTTGGGCCGGCACGAATGCCGCAAGCTCCGAACGCTTTCTCTGAAGGATCGCCTGCGGCAACCCGAACTGTTTCAGCATCGCGCGCAGGCTTGCTGCGCCGAGGCCGGGTGTGAGCGTGAGCTGCAGCCAGCTCGCCAGCCCGGGTTCCTGCGTCATGCCGCGTTACGGAGTGCGTACCACATCGAGCGGGCTGATCGGCCTCGTGACGTGCATGACCAGCGCGTAGGATACCCGGTCGAAGACGCGAAACACAAACGACAGGCCGGCGCGCTCATCGGGCAGCTTGATCAGCGCGTCGGACCTGCCGGCCGCCTTGGTCGTGTCGCGCACCGCGGCACCGAGCGTGTAGAGCGCGAGAACATGGCCAACCTCGACCCCGTCTGCGCGACCGCGGTTGATGCTGATGATCTGCAGCGGTCCGGCTTCGCCGACCCGTCCGACGCTGCCGTAGATCCTGAGGATGCGGCCGCGCAGCTGCGCGGAGGGCGCATGCGGCGCATAGTTCATCGGCTGCGGCGGCCCGGCCGCGACGAGCTTGTCGCCGGCGTTGACTTCCTGCACCGCACTCGTCAGCACGACGGTGGCGGGATTGCCCGGACGGGTCACCTGTGCCGTGCCGAGGTAGATCGCTTCGTACGCGAGCGTGCGCTCGGTATCCGGATCGACGAGGGGCGCGCCTTGGCGATAGACATACCAAGTCTCCTCTCCGGCCTCGGCGATGCCGCGCACGTACGCGGTATTACCAGCGGCCAGGATGACCCGGTCCTTCTCCGTCGCCACGATCGTGGGAGCCTTGTCGAACCCGTCGGGCTCGATCACGAGGGGGCGGGTGAGGAACGGCTCGATCGCCGACGGAGGGATGCTTGGGATCTCCTGGTCGGAGAGCGACTCTGCGCGCGCCCGCGGGGCGAGCCTTGCGGTCCCGCTCGGCGGCACCCCGGAGGCCGCAGGAGCGGAGGAGGACGCAGGAGCGGACGGCGCGCCGGACTGGGCACCGGAGGGCGCTCCGGCGATCGATAGAGTGCCCCGGGCACGATCGAGCAGCAGCACCATTCCGGGATAGATCAAGTGCGGGTTCTGGATCTGCTCGCGGTTCATGCCCCAAAGCTCGGGCCAGCGCCATGGAGAATCGGTATAGCGTGTGGAGATTCCCCAGAGCGTGTCGCCAGGGGCGACCACGTACCGGTCGGGCGCGTCGGCCTTCAGCGCGAGCGGCGCGCGCGGCGCTTGGGCCCAGGCGGCGCCTGCCCCGGCGATGACCCAAGCGGCCAAGAAAATGAACCCTGTGATAGACTTACGGAATTGCTGGACCATGGCGACCCCGTCCCTTTTGCGGCATCCTGGACCGGCTAGAAATTTGGTTTGTCGACCCCAAGTAGGGGTACCCGAACCGATACCCGAACCGATACCTTGAGCCCCGAATAGTTTATATGTTGCGTTAGATTCTCCATATAATCTATTCAATTAGCAAGCGAATTTCTTCCCAAGATGGCTGTTTTGAACATACTGCGCTACCCCGACGGCCGGCTGCACAAACTAGCCGCCCCTGTAACCGTGTTTGACGAGGCCCTAAAGAAGCTCGTGGCCGACATGGCGGAAACCATGTATGCGGCGCCCGGCATCGGTCTCGCAGCCACTCAGGTCGACATCCACAAGCAGGTGATCGTGGTCGACGTTTCCGAGCGGCGCGATTCCCTCGTGGTTCTCGTGAATCCCGAGATCGTAGAGGCGGTCGGCGTGTCCGACATCGAGGAGGGCTGCCTCTCCGTGCCCTCCATCTATGAACTCGTGGAGCGTGCCGAGCGGGTCAAGGTTCGGGCCTATGACCGCAACGGCAACGCCTTCACGCTCGAGGCGCAGGGGCTGCTCGCGGTTTGCATCCAGCACGAGATGGATCATCTGAAGGGCAAGGTGTTCATCGAGTACTTGTCGCAGCTCAAGCAGCAGCGCATTCGCGCGAAGCTCGCCAAGCAGCTGCGCAAGACAGCCTGATCGCGCTTTCCTGCGCCTCGTTTTTGCCGGCACGCCGGAGTTCGCCGAACGGGCGTTGGCGCGGCTCCTGGCCGCCCGGCATGACGTTGTTCTAGCACTGACCCAACCCGATCGGCCCGCCGGACGCGGGCTGCGCCCGGTCTCAAGTCCGGTAAAGCGTCTTGCCGCCGCCCACGGTATCGAGGTGCTTCAGCCGCCCAGCTTGCAGGGCGCAACCGAAGTCGAGCGAGTGCGGGCTGTGCGACCGGACGCGCTCGTCGTTGCCGCCTACGGGCTGATCCTGCCCCAAGGGCTGCTCGAGGCCGGCCGGCTCGGGGCCTTCAACATCCATGCCTCCCTTCTCCCGCGCTGGCGTGGCGCTGCGCCGATCCAGCGGGCACTGCTGGCCGGGGATTCCGAAACCGGAATATCGATCATGCAGATGGACGCCGGATTGGACACCGGACCCGTGCTGAAGCAGGCCAAGACCCCTATTCGAAACGATGAAGATGGCGGGTCCCTCCACGACCGGCTCGCCGCGCTCGGCGCCGAGTTGATCGTGGAAGCGCTCGCAGAGTTAGAGTCGTCCCGCCTAACGGCGGTCCCTCAGCCGAAGCTAGGGATTACTTACGCCCGCAAAATCGAGAAGCGCGAAACGCGCATCGACTGGACTCGTCCTGCAATCGAGCTCGAACGCGCGGTACGTGCCTTTCGCCCGGTGCCAGGCGCTTTAACCCTTGCTGGCGGCGTCGAGCTCAAGCTCTGGCGGGTCCGCGTCATCGATCGCCGCCTCGCTCCCGGAGAGGTTGCCGAGGGCCTGGTCGTCGGCTGCGGCCAGGGCGCGCTCGAGATCCTCGAGCTCCAGCGCGCGGGCGGCAGGCGGCTCTGCGCGTCCGATTTCCTCCGCGGCCATCCTTTGCCGGCGGGCGCCCGGTTGGAATGAAACCGGCGGCTGCCCTGGCGCCGGCGCTGCGCGATGCGGCGCGCATGGTGGCGCGGGTCGCCTCCGGACGCAGTCTGGCCGATCAATTCAGCCGCGGCGCCGAGGCAGTCGAGAGCCCGCGTGCCGCGCTTCTCGACCTCACCCACGGGACGCTGCGCCGCTACGGCCTGGTTCAGGGAATCGTTGCCGCGCTGTCGCGCCGCGGCGTCCCCGACCCGCTCGTCCAGGGACTGCTGTGGTGCGCTCTGTACGCGCTGCAATCGGGACGCTACGCCGAGTACACGGTGGTCGACCAGAGCGTGCGCGCTTGCAAGCTGCTCGAGCGTTGGCCCGCCAAGGACTACGTGAATGGCCTGCTCCGTGCGTACCTGCGCAGCCGCCACGCGGTGGAGGCGCGTCTACGTGGAAACGAGGAAGCGCGCTTTCAGCACCCCCAATGGTGGATCGACCTGGTACGCGGCGCTTATCCCGAGGGTTGGGAGGCGATTCTCGCCGCCGGCAACGCGCATCCGCCGATGACACTGCGCGTGAATACGCGCCGCGTCGCCCCCGCAGACTATTTGCAGCGCCTCGCCGAGGCCGGCATCGCCGCGAGCGCGGCTGGCGAGGTGGGGCTTCTGCTTGAGAAGCCGGTGCCGGTCGAGCGGCTACCGGGTTTTGCCGCCGGCGACGTCTCAGTCCAAGACGCAGCCGCGCAGCGCGCCGCCGGTCTGCTCGATCTCGCGCCTGGCCTGCGCGTGCTCGATGCCTGCGCTGCGCCCGGCGGAAAGAGCGCTCACATCCTGGAACGCGCCGACGTCTCGCTCACCGCGCTCGACGTGGACCCCTCGCGCTGCGAGCGCATGATGCGTAACCTGGAACGGCTGTCCATGCGCGCCGACGTGCGCGCGGCCGACTGCATGCGGCCGCAAAGCTGGTGGGATGGCGCGCCGTTCGACCGCATTCTTGCCGACGTGCCCTGCTCGGCCTCCGGTGTCGCGCGGCGCCATCCCGACCTCAAGTGGCTGCGCCGCGCCGGCGATGCTGCGGCCTTCGCGACTCGTCAGGCGGTGATCCTGGATGCGCTTTGGCAGCTGCTCGCAGCGGGTGGTAAATTGCTGTATGTCACCTGCTCGGTGTTTCCGCAGGAGAACCATGAAGTCGTGCAAGCTTTCCTCGCGCGCACGCAGGGCGCGCGGTCTATGCCGTTGCCCGACGGCAAGGAAAGCCAGTGTCTGCCAGGCCCCCGGCACGACGGGTTCTTTTACGCCCTGATTCAAAAACAAGCCTGACGCAAACGCGGTGCGCCGCATCGCCTTTCTCGCGAGACTCGTCCTGCTCCTCGCCTCCTTCGCCGCGTGCGCCGCGCGCGCCGACGACATCGAGGTGCGCGATGTGTCGCTGCGGGCGAGCGAGGAAGGGCTGGTGCTCGACGCCGATTTTGCCTTCGAGCTCACGCCGCGGCTCGCCGAGGTGGTGGCGAACGGCGTGCCGCTGTATTTCCGGGTGGAGTTCGAGCTGATCCGCCGCCGCTGGTACTGGTTCGATGACGCGACGGCCGTGCGGCGTCTGCAGGTGCGGCTGTCCTATCATGCGCTGTCGCGGCAGTACCGGCTGTCGACCGGGCTGCTGCAGCAGAACTTCGCGACGCTGGAGGAAGCACTCAACGTGTTGAAGCGCGTTCGCAACTGGCTGGTGGTCGAGCGCAGCGTCCCTCTCTCGGGCGACTACGAGGCGGCGTTGCGCATGCGCCACGACGTATCGCTGCTGCCCAAGCCGTTCCAGCTCTCCGCCCTCACCGCGCGCGACCTGCACCTTGATTCGGCGTGGCACCGCTTTACCGTGCGCGCGCTCGAGCAGGCACCGGCGCCGGTGGAGAGTCGTGACCTGCGGGGAGCCCCGCTTCGATGAAATGGGTGCTTATCATCGGCGGCGTGGTCGCGGCGCTCGGGTTGTTCCTGCTCGCCACCGCGAGCGGCGACACCGCGGTGTTCGAGCGGCAATATCCGCTAATCCTGGGACTCAATGCGGCCCTCGCCGCCTTGCTCGCCACGCTCGTCGGCTACCAGCTCGTCGCGATTGTGCGGCGCTATCGGGCGAGGGTGTTCGGCACGCGCCTGACGCTGCGGCTGCTGGCGCGCTTCGCCGCGCTCGCGGTGGTGCCGGGCCTCATCGTCTACGCGGTGTCGGTCCAGTTTCTCACCCGCTCGATCGAATCGTGGTTCGACGTCAAGGTGGACGCGGCGCTCGAAGGCGGCATCAACCTCGCGCAGCAGGCGATCGACCAGATGATGCTCGAGCTGCAGGGAAAGGCGCGCGCGATGGCCCTCGAGCTTGCCGAGCGCTCGGAGCCCGAGCTGCCGGGGCGCCTGGAGCGCCTGCGCGTTCAGGCGGCCGTGGCCGAGGCGGTGGTCGTGACCGCGAACGGACGCGTGATCGCGAGCGCGAGCGACGACGTGACCCGCCTCGTGCCCGAGCTGCCGAGCCGCGAGCTGCTGCGCCAGGCGCGCGCCAACCGCGGCTACAGCACGATCGATTCGGTCGCGGGGCGGCCGCTTTCGGTGCGCGTCGTGCTGCCACTCGGCGCACGCGGACTGGCGGAGGAGGCGCGCTTCCTGCAGCTGCGCAACACCGTGCCGCTGCAGTTCGGCCGCAGCGCCGAGGCGGTCGAAACCGCCTACCGCGACTATCGCGAGCTCGCGATCTCGCGCGACGGGCTCAAGCGCATCTATGTGGTCACGCTCACCTTCGCGCTGCTGATGGCGCTCTTCGTTGCCGTAGCAGTGGCTGCCACGCAATCCAACCTGCTCGCGGAGCCGCTCGCCAACCTCGCGCAGGCGACTCAGGCGGTGGCTCGCGGCGACTTCTCGCGCCAGGCGCCGGTGACGAGCCGGGACGAGCTCGGCGTGCTCACCGAATCGTTCAACTCGATGACGCGCCAGCTGGAAGAAGCGCGCCGCGTGGTCGAATCCAACCGCGCCGCGCTGGAAGCGGCGAAGGCTCACCTCGAGAACATCCTGGCCAACCTCTCGGCGGGCGTGCTGGTGTACGACCACGAGCTCGGCCTGACCATCTCGAATCGCGGCGCGCGCGCCATTGCCGGCGCCGAGCTCGAGACCTTCTCCAGCCGCATGCGCGAGCGCTTTCTCGAGCATGGGGCAAAAGACTGGCAGGTGGACCTCGCCCTGAGGGACGGAAAGGCGGTGCACGCGCGCGGCGCGCGCCTGCCGCTCGCCACCGGCGGCGGCTACGTAGTGGTGTTCGACGACATCACCCAACTCATCCAGGCGCAACGCGCGACCGCCTGGGCCGAGGTCGCGCGGCGCCTTGCGCACGAGATCAAGAATCCTCTGACGCCGATTCAGCTCTCGGCCGAGCGGCTCCAGGTCAAGCTGGGCGAGCGTCTGGCGCGCGAGGACGCCGAAACCTTGCGGCGCGCGACCGGCACGATCGTGACCCAGGTGGCCGCGCTCAAGGCGATGGTTGACGACTTTCGGGACTACGCGCGCTTGCCAGCCCCGGCGCCCGCCCGGCTGGACCTCAACAGCCTCGTAGCGGACGTGCTCGCGCTGTACGAAAACTCGCCGGTGCCGATCTTGAAGCGGCTCGACGAAGCGCTGCCGCCGGTGTGGGCCGACGGCGCGCAAATCCGTCAGGTGATCCATAACCTGGTTCAGAACGCGCAGGACTCGTTGGAGAATACGGGTGCGCGCGGCGCTGCCGGGTCCATCGAAGTCCGCACCGAGCTTGCGGGCGACAAGGTGCGGCTGGCGGTAAGCGACAACGGCGGCGGCTTTCCGGAGGAACTAATGGCGCGCATCTTTGAGCCCTATGTCACCACCAAGCCCCGCGGCACGGGCCTGGGACTCGCCATAGTGAAGAAGATCGTGGATGAACATCACGGCAGCGTCGCGATCGAAAACCGTCCCACCCGGGGCGCATCGGTCAGCGTGCTGCTGCCGCTGGCCAAGGCGGCATAGACATGGCACAGATACTGGTCGTCGACGACGAGATAGGCATCCGCGAGCTGCTGTCGGAAATTCTCGCCGACGAGGGCCACCAGGTCATGCTCGCCGAGAGCGCCGGCGACGCGCGCCGGTTGCGCGAGCGCGGCCGGCCCGATCTCGTGCTGCTCGACATCTGGATGCCCGATACGGACGGCATCACGCTGCTCAAGGAATGGGCCGCGAGCGGCCAGCTCACCATGCCGGTGGTGATGATGTCGGGCCACGCCACGATCGAGACCGCGGTCGAGGCAACGCGCATCGGCGCGCTCGACTTCCTGGAGAAACCGGTGGCGCTGCAGAGGCTCCTCGCGACGGTGAAGCGCGCGCTGCGCAGCCCCGAGGCGGCTGCGGCGCCTCAGCTCGCACTCTCGGCGCTCGGCCGCTCGCCGGCGCTCGCGGATGCGAAAAAGCGCCTGGCGCAGCTGGCGCAGGCGGCCGCGCCGCTTCTGCTGCGCGGCGAGAGGGGCATGCGGCCCGAGCTGTTCGCGCGGCTGCTTGCCGCGCGGAGCGCGCCCTTCCTGTCCGGCGCGGAGCTCCTCGCCGAGCCGCCGTCCGAGCTCCTCGCCAAGGCGACCGGCGGGATCCTGTTTTTTCCCGACCTTGCGCGGCTGGCGCGCGGCGAGCAGCGCAGCCTGGAGTTCCTGCTGACGCGCGCCGAGAAGCACAAGGTGCGGCTGGTGTCGTTTTCGCCGCTCGACGTGAGGAGCTTGACGGAGAAGCATGACTTCGATCCGGACCTGGGGGCGCGTCTGTCCGAGCTCACGCTGCGGCTCCCGGCGTTGCGGGAATTCGCCGAGGACGTGCCCGACCTCGCATCGCTCATGCTGGCGCAGATGGTGGAGGCGCGCGCCTGTCCCCCTCGCCGGCTCTCCATTGCTGCGCTCAACGCGCTGCGCCACCACGTGTGGCCCGGCAACCTGACCGAGCTCGAGGGCGTGGTGAAAGACCTCGCGCTGAGCTCGCTCGACGAGGAGGTCCAGCTCGAAGACGTCGAACGCGTGCTGGCCGGGCGCGCGGTACCGGGCGCGCTGCCCGAGGTGCTGCTCGATCGGCCGTACCGCGAGGCGCGCGAGGCCTTCGAGCGGGTCTACTTCGAGCATCTGCTTTCGCGCGAGCACGGCAGCATGTCGCGCGTGGCGGAGCGCTCGGGCCTCGAGCGCACGCACCTCTACCGCAAGCTCAAGGCGCTCGGGCTTCCGGTCGGGCGGCGCGAAGAATGAAGATCGTGATCCTGGGGGCCGGGCAGGTCGGCGGCTCGGTCGCCGAGAGTCTGGTTTCGGAGGCTAACGACATCACGGTGGTCGATATCGAGCCGCAGCGCCTGCGCGCGCTGCAGGAGCGGCTCGACCTGCGCACGGTCGTCGGCAGCGGCGCCCATCCCTCGGTTCTCGTCGAGGCCGGCATCGACGATGCCGACCTGCTGGTCGCGGTTACCCAGTCCGACGAGACCAACCTGGTCGCCTGCCGCATCGCCGCCCGCATGTTCAACGTGCCGCGTCGCATCGCGCGCGTACGCGCCACCGACTACCTCGCGAACGAGCGCGTTCTGGGCGAGGACGGATTTGACGTGGACCTCTCGATCTGCCCGGAGCAGATCCTGACCGACTATATCGTCAAGCTGGTCGAGTTCCCGGAGGCGCTCCAGGTGCTCGACTTCGCCGGCGGCAAGGTCAGCCTGGTTGCGGTGCGGGCGTTCGCCGGCGGGCCCCTGGTCGGCCATCCGCTGAAGGAGCTGCGTCGCCACATCCCGCGCGTCGACGCGCGCATCGTGGCGATCTTTCGCGGCGACGGCTCCATCGTGCCGGACGGCGACACGGTGATCGAGGCGGGCGACGAAGTGTTCTGCCTCGCGGCCGCCGACAACATCCGCGAGGTCATGCGCGAGCTCCGGCGCATGGACCGCCCGGTGCGGCGGGTGATGATTGCCGGGGGCGGCAACATCGGCCTGCGGCTTGCCCTCGCGCTCGAGGACCGCTATTCGGTCCGGGTGATCGAGCACAACAAGCGCCGCTGCGAGCTGATCGCGGCGCGCCTGGGCGAAGCGCTGGTGCTGAACGGCGACACCACCGACGAGGAGCTGCTCGAGAGCGAAAACATCGGCGAGATGGACCTCTTCGTCGCCGTGACCAACGACGACGAGAACAACATCATGAGCTCGCTCCTCGCCAAGCGCATGGGCGCGCGGCGGGTGGTATCGCTCATCAACCGCAGGTCCTACGTCGACCTGCTGCAGTCGGGGCAGATCGATATCGCGATATCGCCAGCGCAGGCGACCATCGGCACGCTGCTGGCGCACGTGCGCCGCGGCGACGTGGTGGCGGTTCACAGCCTGCGGCGCGGCGCCGCGGAAGCGCTCGAGGCCGTGGTGCATGGCGACCGGGAGTCGTGCAAGCTCACCGACCGGCGCGTGAACGAGATCGACTTGCCGCCGGGCACCACGATCGGGGCGATCGTGCGCGGCGGCCAGGTGATCATGGCGCACCACGACACGGTGATCCGCGCCGAGGACCATGTCATCGTGTTCGTGACCGACAAGAAGAACCTGCCGCGCGTGGAGCGCATGTTCCAGGTCGGCGTGCGCTTCGTGTAGCCGGCGATGCGCTTCGTCGCGGTCGTCAACGTGCTCTCGCGCGTGTTGCTGCTGTTCGCCGCCAGCATGACGCTCCCGTGGGGCATCTCTTTTCTGCTCGACGACGGCGCCGGACGGGCCTTTGCCTGGTCGCTCGCCGCGACCCTCGGCGCCGCGCTTTTCCTGTGGCTCGCCACCTTTCGCGAGCGCCGCGAGCTCCAGGTGCGCGACGGCTTCCTGCTGGTTGCGCTGGTGTGGACGGTGCTTCCCGCGTTCGCGACGCTGCCGCTTCTTTTCAGCATCGACGATCTATCATTCACCGACGCTTATTTCGAGAGCGTCTCCGGACTCACCGCGAGCGGCGCGACGGTGCTCGAAGGCCTCGACGAGCTGCCGCCTTCGCTCAACATCTGGCGCGGGCTGATGATCTGGCTTGGCGGCATGGGCGTGATCGTGCTGGCGGTGGCGATCCTGCCCTTGCTCGGGGTGGGCGGCAGCCAGCTTTTCAAGGCCGAGACGCCGACGCCGATGAAAGACACCAAGCTCACGCCGCGTATCGCCGAAACCGCAAAAGGGTTATGGCTCGTGTATGCCGGCTTTACGCTCGCCTGCATCTTCGCCTACTGGGTCGCCGGGATGGACGAGCTCGACGCCGTGATGCACGGTTTCACCACCATGGGCCTGGGCGGCTTCTCCACCCATGATGCGAGCTTCGCCCACTGGGATTCGCCAGCGATCGAGGCGGTGGCGATCGCGTTCATGCTGGTCGCGGCGATCAATTTCGCCTCGCATTTTCTTGCCTGGCGCCGGCTGAGCCTGGGTTCGTACCGAAGGGATCCCGAGGCGAAGGCCATGCTGCTGGTGCTTGCGTTTTCGGTGCTGCTGGTCGCGGGCTACCTCTACCTCAACGGGGTCTACGACGATTTCGCTACTGCGCTGCGGTATGCGGCGTTCAACGTGGTTTCGCTCGCGACCACTACGGGCTACGCCAACACGGACTACGGCCAGTGGCCGATCTTTGCGCCGCTGATGATGCTGTTCCTCTCCAGCTTCGTCAGCTGCTCGGGCTCGACCGGCAGCGGGATGAAGATGATTCGCGCACAGATTCTCTTCAAGCAGCTATTCCGCGAGCTTCTGCGCACCATTCATCCGCGAATCTACAACCCGGTGAAGCTCTCCGAGATTCCTTTAAGCAATGCCACCGTATTTGCCGTGCTTGCGTATGTCTTCATGTACTCGTCGTGCGTGATCGTGCTGACGCTGCTGCTGACCGCGTCGGGGCTCGACGTGGTGTCGGCATTTTCGGCGGCGGTCGCCTCGCTCAACAACACCGGGCCGGGCCTGGGCGAGGTGGGCCCGGCCACGACCTACGCCAATCTGACCGACACCCAGACCTGGATCTGCAGCTTCGCCATGCTGCTGGGGCGGCTGGAGCTGTTCACGCTGCTGGTGGTTCTTACCCCGGCGTTCTGGCGCAAATGACGCCGACCGCGAAAGCGATCCAGCCCAATATGAACGTCGCTCCTCCAATCGGGGTCACCGCGCCCAGGCCACGGGGAGCGCCCAGCGCGAGCGCATAGAGACTGCCGGAGAACAGGACGATTCCCGCGACGAGGAGCCAGCCCGCGGCCTTGAGCCAGTTGCCTTCGAAATGAAGCCCGGTCAACCCGACGGCCAGGAGACCTAAGGCATGCCAGGTGTGGTACTGCACCGCCGTTTGCCATACCCCGAGCAGGTCAGGGGAAAGCCGCGCCTTGAGCGCGTGAGCGCCGAACGCGCCCATCGCGACCGCAACGGCGGCGGCGAGCGCGCCGAGTGCCAGGAAAACCTTCAGGCCGGTTTCTTGGTGGTTTTCTTGGTGCGCTGCGGGCGCTTCCTGCCGTAGCTGCCCTTGTAGATCTTGCCGCGCCGCGTGCGTTTGTCGCCTTTACCCATATGCGGATTATAGCGGCACGGTCTCGGGCTCGTAGGCGAGATACGGCGCAAGCCATTTCTCGACCTCGGACAGCGGCAGGCCGCTGCGGCGCGCGTAGTCCTCGACCTGGTCGCGGCCCACCTTGCCGACCGCGAAGTAGGTCGACTCGGGATGCGAGAGGTAGAAGCCGGAGACGGCCGCCGGCGGCCACATGGCGAACGATTCGGTGAGCCGCATGTGGGCGTTGCCCTCGGCATCGAGCAGACGAAAGAGCGGCCCCTTTGCGGTGTGGTCCGGGCACGCCGGATAGCCCGGCGCGGGGCGGATGCCGCGGTAAGCCTCGGCGATGAGCTCCGCGCTGGCGAGGCGCTCTTCCGGCGCATACCCCCAGAACTCGCGCCGCACGCGCTCGTGCAGACGCTCGGCGAACGCCTCGGCGAGGCGGTCGGCCAGCACCTTGAGCATGATCGCGCTGTAGTCGTCGTTGGCCGCCTCGAAAGCCGCCACCCGCTCGTCGATGCCCCCGGCGCAGACGGCGAAGGCGCCGATCCAGTCGGGGACACCCGCCTCCTTGGGCGCGACGAAATCGGCGAGGCACAGATTCGCGCGTCCGGTGGGTTTCTGGTTCTGCTGCCTCAGGTTGTGCCAGGTCATGAGGCGCTCGGCGCGCGCCTCGTCGCGGTAGACCTCGATGTCGTCGCCGTTGACGCGAGCCGCGGGATACAGCCCGAGTACGCCGTTCGCTACGACCCAGCCCTCGCGCACGAGGCGGCCGAGCATTTCCTGTGCCTCGCCGAAGAGCTTGCGCGCAGCCTCTCCTACGACCGCATCCTGCAGGATTTTCGGGTAGGGTCCGGAGAGCTCCCACGCCTGAAAGAAAGGCGACCAGTCGATGTAGTCGACCAGCTCGGCGAGGGGATAGTTGCGCAGCACCGTGATACCGAGCTTGCGCGGCCGGGGCGGAAGATACGTGCTCCAGTCCGTTGCGTGGCCCAGGCGCCGCGCCGCGGCGACGGGATGCAGCGGTCCGGGTCCCTTCTTGTCGCGGTGCTGGTCGCGGATTTTCTCGTAGTCGGCGCGCACTTCCGAAACGAAGCGTGCGCTCGCCTGCGACAGCAGCGACTGCACCACCGGCACGCTGCGCGAAGCATCGGGCACGTACACCACCGACCCCGAGTAGTTCGGCGCGATCTTGACCGCGGTGTGCGCGCGCGAGGTCGTCGCGCCGCCGATCAGCAGCGGGAGATTCAGCCCGGCGCGCTCCATCTCGCGGGCGACGTGGCTCATTTCCTCGAGCGAGGGCGTAATGAGCCCGGAAAGGCCGATCACGTCCGCTTTCTCGCGCGCCGCGGTCTCGAGGATCGTCTGCGCCGGCACCATGACCCCGAGGTTCAGGACCTCATAGTTGTTGCACTGCAGGACCACGGCGACGATGTTCTTGCCGATGTCGTGCACGTCGCCTTTCACCGTCGCAATCACGATGCGGCCCTTCCTGCGCCCCGCCTCGCCGCTCTTCGCCTTCTCCGCCTCGATGAACGGCACGAGGTGTGCGACCGCCTGCTTCATCACGCGCGCGGACTTGACCACCTGCGGCAGGAACATCTTGCCGGCGCCGAAGAGGTCCCCGACCACGTTCATGCCGTCCATGAGCGGGCCCTCGATCACCTGGATCGGTCGCGGATACTTCAGGCGTGCCTCTTCGGTGTCGGCGACGACGTACGTGGAAATGCCGTTGACGAGCGCATGCGACAGGCGCTCGTCAACGCTGCCCGAGCGCCACGCCTCGCCGCCGACCGCTTCCTTGGCTCCCGCCTTGAAGCTCGCCGCGCGCTCCACCAGCCGCTCGGTCGCATCCGCACGCCGGTTGAAGATCACGTCCTCGACCAGCTCGCGCAGCGCCGGGTCGAGCTTCTCGTAGACGCCGAGCTGCCCGGCGTTGACGATGCCCATCGTCATGCCGGCGCGGATCGCGTGGTACAGAAACGCGGTGTGCATCGCCTCGCGCACCGGGTCGTTGCCGCGGAACGAGAAGGACAGGTTGGAGACGCCGCCGGAGACCTTGGCGTGCGGCAGGTTCCGGCGGATCCAGCGCACGGCCTCGATGTAGTCCAGGCCGTAGGTCGCGTGCTCCTCCAACCCGGTGGCGACGGCGAAGATGTTCGGGTCAAACACGATGTCTTCGGGCGGCATCCCCACCGCTTCGGTCAGCAGCTTGTAGGCGCGTGCGCATACCTCGGTGCGCCGCGCGAGCGTGTCGGCCTGGCCTTTCTCGTCGAACGCCATCACCACCACCGCCGCGCCGTACTTGAGCGCAAGGCGCGCCTGGCGCAGGAATTCGGCCTCGCCTTCCTTCATCGAGATCGAATTGACGATCGGCTTGCCCTGCACGCACTTCAGCCCGGCTTCGATCACGCTCCATTTGGAGCTGTCGATCATGACCGGCACGCGCGCGATGTCGGGCTCGGCGGCGACCAGGTTGAGGAAGGTCGTCATCGCCTTCTCGGAGTCGAGCATCGCCTCGTCCATGTTGACGTCGATCACCTGGGCGCCGTTCTCCACCTGCTGGCGTGCGACGGCGAGCGCCGCGGCATAATCGCCCGCCAGCACCAGGCGTGCGAAGGCCTTGGATCCGGTCACGTTGGTGCGTTCGCCGACGTTGACGAACAGCGACCGGTCGTCGATGTTGAAGGGCTCCATGCCGGCGAGCCGCAGCGCGCGCGAATGCTCCACCGGCGTGCGCGGCGCCACCCCGCGCAGCGTCTCGGCCAGGGCGCGGATGTGCTCGGGCGTGGTACCGCAGCAGCCGCCGGCGATGTTGAGCCACCCGGCGCGCGCCCATTCGCCGATCTGGCGCGACATCGATTCGGGCGTGTCCTCGTACTCGCCGAACGCGTTCGGCAGACCGGCGTTGGGATGGCAGCAGACGCGCGTCTCGGCGATCCGCGCGAGCTCTTCGACATACGGCCTCAGCTCGTGCGCGCCGAGCGCGCAGTTGAGGCCCACCGCCAGCGGACGCGCGTGACGCACCGAGTTGTAGAAGGCCTCGGCCGTCTGTCCGGACAGGGTACGTCCGGACGCGTCGGTGATCGTGCCGGAGATCAGAACCGGGAGGCGCGCGCGGCCGGCTTCGAACGCGTTTTCGATCGCCACCAGCGCGGCCTTCGCGTTCAGCGTATCGAAGATCGTTTCGACCAGCAGCAGGTCGACCCCGCCCTCGAGCAGTCCGTCTACGGCTTCCCCATAGGCCGCGACCAGCTGGTCGAAGCTGACTGCGCGATATCCCGGGTCGTTCACGTCCGGCGAGAGCGAGGCGGTCTTGTTCGTCGGGCCGAGAACGCCGGCGACGAAGCGCGCATCGCCGGGGTGGCGGGCCTGCCAGTCCCGCACGGCGTCCCGGGCGAGGAGCGCCGCCGCCGTATTGAATTCGCGGGCGAAGCGCTCCATGCCGTAGTCGGCGAGCGCGATCGAGGTTGAGTTGAAGGTGTTGGTCTCGAGAATGTCGGCGCCCGCCTCGAGGTACTGCCAGTGAATGTCGCGCACCAGCCGCGGCTGGGTCAGCGACAGCAGATCGTTGTTGCCGCGCAGCTCGCGCTCCCAGACCTGGAAGCGCGCCCCGCGGTAGTCCTCCTCGGCGAGGCGCGCGCCCTGGATCATGGTGCCCATCGCCCCGTCGAGGAGCGCGATTCGCTTGGCCAGCAATTGCTCCAGCAGCATGCGGCTCCAAATAAAAAAGCCCGTTCAGCTTGTGCAGAAACGGGCTTCGATGGCACGTCTCTTTAGCGGTATTGGTTGCGCGCCCGCAAGCTGAACATCCAATCGGCGCGTGGTGCAGGAGTGGGATTCTGCCCATTGTTGCGGCGCTGCGTCAATCGTCTGACCTATAATCCGCTGCGCTTATGAGGAGCCGCGGCCGAGCATGAAGGGCGACGATTTCAGGTCCATCGTCAACGTGTTTCCGTGCCAGGTGCAGTGGGGAGACTGCGACCCGGCCGGCATCATTTTCTACCCGACCTACTTCCGCTGGATCGATGCCGCGAGCTGGGCGCTGTTCGATGCCGTCGGCTACAGCCCGAAGTGGATGCGTGCGCAGCACGTGGCGATGCCGCTCGTGTCCGCGGAATGCCAGTTTCTGTTTCCCGCGGAGAACGGCGACCGCTGCGAGGTGCGCTCGCGGATCACGCGGTTCGGCGGCAAATCCTTCGTGGTAGAGCACGACGTGGTGCGAAGCGACGGCACGACGCTCGCCAAGGCGAAGGAGACCCGGGGTTGGGGCCGCCACGTCAACGGGCCGGGCACACCGATGAAGGGCGAGGCCATTCCGGAAGAGCTCAAGCAGCGATTTCGCGCGCAGTAGCCCACTCGGCGAGCACCCGCTCGATCATGGCGGGCGCCGCGCCGAACTGGTTTTGCGGCTCGAACAGCGCTTCGAGCTGCCCTTCCTTCAGCTGTTTGCTGACATCGGCATCGGCGCGCGCGACCTCGAGCAGATGGCGTCCGTCGCGCAGCGCCCGCTCGCAGAGTCGATCCGCGACCAGACGCGACACGCGCAACGCCAGAGCTT
>JBJMWH010000018.1:0-2693 GCA_045810245.1 Burkholderiales bacterium
CGGGGACCCAGTCAAACCGTATAGGTCTCTTGTGCAGGCTTTATGCGTTTCTAAACGGGGTCCCCGCCTTCGCGGGACGACATCTTCAGTCCTTCCCGCGGCATCCTCAGGCGTTCCCTAGCGTGCTGAGGTTTCTGCTGCAGCGCCTCGCGACGATCATCCCGACGCTGTTCTTCGTCTCGGTCCTGATCTTCGGGCTGCAACAGCTCCTCCCCGGCGATCCCGCCACCGCGCTGGCGGGCGAAGAGCGCGATCCGGAAGCCATCCGGTATCTCAGGCAGAAATTCCATCTGGACGAGCCAGTCGCGGTGCGCTACTGGTACTGGGCCTCGGGTGTGCTGAGAGGCGACCTCGGCGACTCGGTGCGCATCCAGAAGCCGGTCACCGAGCTGATCGTGGAGAAGCTGCCGGTGACGATCCAGCTCGCCACGATGGCGATGCTGATCGCACTCGTGATCGGCGTGACCGCAGGCGTGATTTCGGCGGTCAAGAGAGACACCTGGTGGGACTACGGCGCCAACGTGTTCGCGCTTTGGGGGCTGTCGACGCCCAACTTCTGGCTCGGCATCCTGCTCATCCTGGTGTTCGCGGTGCAGCTCGGCTGGCTGCCGGCGTCCGGCTACGTCAGCCCGTTCGAAGACCTGAAAGGCAACCTCGCAGCGATGATCATGCCGGCGTTCGTGCTGGGCAACGCGATCGCGGCGGTCCTGATGCGCCATACGCGCAGCGCGATGCTGCAGGTTCTTTCCTCGGATTACGTCAGGACGGCCAGGGCGAAGGGACTGGAGGAAAGAGTGGTGGTATTGAAGCACGCGCTCCGCAATGCCCTGGTCCCGATCATCACCCTCGGCGCCCTCGAGTTCGGCACCCTCCTCTCGGGCGCCGTGCTCACCGAGCAGGTGTTCACCATTCCGGGCTTCGGCAAGCTGATCGTCGACGCGGTGTTCAACCGCGACTATTCCGTGGTGCAAGGCGTGGTGCTGTTCACGGCGACGGTTTACATCACGCTCAACCTGCTTGCCGACCTAGCGTACTTCTTCGTCAATCCACGAATGAGACACTGATGGCCGCCGTCGTTTTCCAAGAACTCGAAACCACGTCAGGCCGAAGAACCTGGAAACGGCTCCTGCGCCGCGGCGGCGCGCTCTTCGGTCTGGCGGTGGTGGCGTTCTTCGTGCTGATCGCGCTCGTGGCGCCCTGGATCGCGCCTTACGATCCCCTCGCGACGAGCTGGAGCGAGGTGCGCGGCGCACCCAGCCTGTCGCACCTCTTCGGCTCCGACGAGCTCGGCCGCGACGTGCTCTCGCGCATCATCTGGGGCGCGCGCGCCTCGATTCTCGCCGGCATGGTATCGGTTTCGATCTCGCTCGCCCTCGGCGTGCCGATCGGCATGGCGGCGGGCTACCTCGGCCGTTGGGCCGACGCGCTGATCTCGCGCGTGACCGATGCCATGCTCGCCTGCCCGTTCCTGATCCTCGCCATCGCGCTCGCCGCCTTCCTCGGCCCGAGCCTCACCAATGCGATGATCGCGATCGGGATTTCCGCCACCCCGGTGTTCATCCGCCTCACCCGCGCGCAGGTGCTGGCGGCCAAGTCCGAAGATTATGTCGAAGCCGCGCGTGCGCTCGGCAACCCGCACCTGCGCATCGCGCTGCGGCACATCTTTCCCAACATCGTGGCGCCGCTCATCGTGCAGGCGACCCTCGCGATCGCGGCTGCCGTCATCGCCGAAGCCAGCTTGTCTTTTTTGGGTTTGGGACAACAACCCCCGGCACCGAGCTGGGGCAGCATGCTGAACACTGCCCGCAACTACGTCGACCAGGCGCCGTGGCTCGCCATCTGGCCGGGGGTATCAATCTTTCTGCTGGTTCTTTCTTTCAACCTGCTCGGCGACGGGTTGCGCGACGCGCTCGATCCCCGGCATCGCGCCTAGCACGGCCTCGCGCAGGAAAAGCTCCGCCAGCGCGCCGGGCGGCCGGGCGCTCGGATGCACGACGCTCCAGCGCCCCAGAAGATAGACGTCGTCGCTGCCTTCGGCGAGCCGCGCCAGAAGCTCGCCACGGCCGGCGACGTGCAGCGTCGCCTGCGTGCCCGGGTGACGCGCGCAAAAGGCGGCGATGAGCTCGGCCGCGATCGTGCGCACCTTCGAGTCGGCGGCAATGCGCAGATGCTCGGTCTTCGCGCGCCTGAATGCCGCGAGCTTGGCGTCCGCACGAACGAGACAGTGGATCAGCTCCGCGCAGATCTCGCGCAGCGTATGGCCGGCGCCGGTGAGACGCAAACTCCTTCCCTGCTGCTCGAGCAGCGTCACCTCGAGCGTCGAGGCGAGCTTTTTCAGCTGCAGCGACACGGTGGGT
Source organism: Burkholderiales bacterium (assembly GCA_045810245.1). GTDB lineage: Bacteria > Pseudomonadota > Gammaproteobacteria > Burkholderiales > SG8-39 > SCGC-AG-212-J23. The sequence continues at coordinate 2,358 of JBJMWH010000018.1, forward strand.
TGGGCGAGGTGCAGCTCCTCGGCCGCGCGCGTGACGCTGCCGAGGCGGGCGACGGCCTCGAACACGAGAAGCTGGGGCAACAGCCCGTGACGGAAAAATCGACGCGGATGCGTGCGGGACATCTCGGCTCCTGTTCGGTAACCGAGGTCTCGCTTGCAGCGTCCTTGCGACGCTGCCGGGATGACCGGGGATGTTCCCCGTATTGACGGCCATCCCGCGGAAAGCTACTCCCCTGCGGGTAAGCCCATCATAGCAGGAATCGAATATCGGGGGAATTCGGGGTCAGAGCCCGAATTAGTTATCACGTACGTGCATACGAATTCGGGCTCTGACCCC
>JBJMWH010000019.1:0-4763 GCA_045810245.1 Burkholderiales bacterium
GGAGATGTTCAGGAAGCTCCTGGACGAGGGCCAGGCCGGGGACAACGTCGGCATTCTGCTTCGGGGCACCAAGCGCGAGGAAGTGGAGCGTGGCCAGGTGCTTGCGAAGCCCGGCTCCATCACCCCGCACAAGAAGTTCGAGTGCGAGGTGTACGTGCTCTCCAAGGAAGAGGGCGGGCGCCACACGCCGTTCTTCAACAACTACCGGCCGCAGTTTTACTTCCGCACGACGGACGTAACGGGGTCGGTGGAGCTGCCGAAGGGCACCGAGATGGTGATGCCGGGGGACAACGTGAAGATGGTGGTGACGCTGATCACCCCGATCGCCATGGAGCAGGGGCTGCGCTTTGCCATCCGCGAGGGCGGCAAGACCGTCGGCGCCGGCGTCGTCGCGAAGATCATCGAGTAACCGAAAGAACGCGGAGAAGCTGCTCAGGAAAGCAATGCAAAGCCAACGCATCAGAATCCGTCTCAAAGCGTTCGACTACCGGCTGATCGATCAGTCGGCGCTCGAGATCGTGGACACGGCCAAGCGCACCGGCGCCGTGGTGCGCGGCCCCGTGCCGCTGCCGACGCGCAAGCAGCGCTTCGACCTGCTGCGCTCGCCGCACATCGACAAGGCCTCGCGCGACCAGCTCGAGATCCGCACGCATCTGCGGCTGATGGACATCATCGACCCGACCGACAAGACCGTCGACGCGCTCATGAAGCTCGATCTTCCCGCCGGGGTCGACGTGGAGATCAAGGTTCAGTAGCTGGAAGTAAGAGAAACATTAAGTGCAGGGCTGGCCAATTGAAGCTGGCGTCCTCGCGTAGACGGGGATCAAACCAAAAGAGGAACGTATGGCGATAGGTTTGGTCGGCCGCAAGGTCGGCATGACTCGTATCTTCACCGACGACGGCGTCACGCTGCCGGTGACGGTGCTCGACGTCTCCGACAACCGCATCACGCAGATCAAGACCGCCGAAAAGGACGGCTACGCCGCCGTGCAGGTCGCGTTCGGCAAGCGCCGCGCCACCCGCGTCAACAAGGCGCTCGCCGGCCATCTCGCCAAGGCAGCGGTCGAGGCGGGGCACGTGCTGAAGGAGTTCCGCTTCGCCAAGCCGGAGGAGCTCGGCGAGCTCAAGGTCGGCGCGAAGATCCCGGCGCAGCAGCTCTTCAAGGTGGGCCAGCTCGTCGACGTGCAAGGTGTCACGATCGGCAAGGGCTTCGCCGGGGTCATCAAGCGACATCATTTCGGCGGGCAGAACGCATCGCACGGCAACTCGATTTCGCATCGGGTTCCCGGCTCCACCGGCCAGAACCAAAGCCCGGCGCACGTCTTCAAAGGCAAGCGCATGCCCGGCCATCTCGGCGACGCGCGTCGCACCATCCCGAATCTCGAGATCGTGCGCATCGACGAGGCGCGCCAGCTCCTCCTCATCAAGGGCTCGGTCCCGGGCTCGAGCGGCCGCGACGTGGTGGTGCGTCTCGCCGTGAAGGGCCAGAGAGCGCCGGTCAAGGCCCAGGCACCCAAGCCCTCAGCGCAAGCCGGATCCAGGCCGGCGGCGCAGTCTGCAAAACCCGCCGCGGCGCAGCCGGCGAAGCCCGCGGCGCAGCCAGCCAAAGGCGCCGCTCCGGCGAAGGGTTAGAGCGATGGAACTCAAGATGATCGGCAGTAACGGCGCCGCCGGCACCGTGCAGGCGACCGACCAGGTCTTCGCGCGCGACTTCAACGAGGCGCTCGTGCACCAGCTCGTGGTCGCCTACCAGGCGAACGCGCGCATCGGCTCGCGGGCGCAGAAGGACCGCGGCGCGGTGAACCACTCCACCAAGAAGCCGTGGCGCCAGAAGGGCACCGGACGTGCGCGCGCCGGAATGACCTCGAGCCCGCTTTGGCGCGGTGGCGGCAAGATTTTCCCCAACTCGCCCGACGAGAATTTCAGCCAGAAAGTGAACCGCAAGATGTACCGCGCCGGCATGGCCTCGATCCTGTCGCAGCTCGCGCGCGAGGATCGCCTGCGGGTGGTGAGCGAGTTCAAGCTCGACGCGCCCAAGACCAAGCTGCTGGCGCAAAAGGTGAAGGCGCTGGGCTTCGAGGCGCTGCTCGTCCTCACCACGGACGACGACATGGACGAGAACCTGATGCTGTCGGCGCGCAATCTGCGCAACGTGCTGGTGATGTCGGTGCGCAACGCCAATCCCGTTGCCCTGGTGCGCTTCCCGAACGTCGTGCTGACCAAGGCGGCGGTGGCGAAGCTCGAGGAGATTCTCAAGTGAGCGAGACCAAGCAAGCCCCAGAGAAGAAAAAAACGGGAAAAAAGCCGCAACATGCCGCATCGACGGGACGGCGCTTCGCGGCCGACCGCCTCATGAACGTGGTGCTCGCGCCGGTGGTGTCCGAGAAGAGCACCTTCGTGGCCGACAAGAACCGGCAGTACGTGTTCCGGGTCGCCGACGATTGCACCAAGCCGCAGATCAAGGCCGCGGTCGAGCTCATGTTCAAGATCAAGGTCGAGGGCGTCACCGTGCTGAACGTCAAGGGCAAGGAGCGCCGCTTCGGCCGCACCGTCGGCCGCAAGCGCAGCTGGAAAAAGGCCTACGTGCGCCTCGCCGAGGGCCAGGAAATCAATTTCGCGGCAACGCAATAAGCCAGGAACTGCCATGCCTCTCGTCAAGGTCAAACCCACCTCGCCCGGCCGCCGGGCCCTCGTCAAGGTCGTCACCCCCGAGCTGCACAAGGGCGATCCGCACTGGCCGCTCACCCGCTCGCAGATCCGCGGCAGCGGGCGCAATACCCACGGCCGGGTCACCATGCGCCATCAGGGCGGCGGCCACAAGCACCACCTGCGCATCATCGATTTCCGCCGCAACAAGGACGGGGTGGCCGCGACCGTCGAGCGCCTCGAGTACGATCCGAACCGCAGCGCGCACCTCGCGCTGCTGCTCTACGCCGACGGCGAGCGCCGCTACGTCATCGCGGCGAAGGGCGTGCAGGCGGGCACCCAGCTCATGTCGGGGTCCGAAGCGGCGATCAAGCCGGGCAACGCGCTGCCGCTGCGAAACATTCCGGTCGGCACGATCGTCCATTGCGTGGAAATGCTGCCCGGCAAGGGCGCGCAGCTCGCCCGCTCGGCCGGCGCCGGCGTGCAGGTGCTGGCGCGCGAGGGTTCGTACGCGCAGCTGCGCCTGCGCTCGGGCGAGATCCGCAAGGTTCACATCGACTGCCGCGCCACCATCGGCGAGGCCGGCAACGCCGAGCACAACCTGGAGTCAATCGGCAAAGCCGGGCGCAAGCGCTGGCGCGGAGTGCGTCCGACGGTGCGCGGCGTGGCGATGAATCCAATCGACCACCCGCACGGCGGCGGCGAAGGCCGCACCGCCGCGGCGCAGCCTCCGGTGTCGCCGTGGGGTGTGCAGAGCAAGGGGTTCAAGACCCGGCGCAACAAGCGCACCCAGGTCATGATCGTCCGCGACCGTCGAGTGAAATAAGGAGTCAGTGAATGGCCCGTTCAATCAAAAAAGGCCCGTTCGTCGACCATCACCTGATGGCCAAGGTCGACAAGGCGCGCGCCGGAAACGACAAGCGCCCGATCAAGACCTGGTCACGGCGCTCGACCATCGTGCCGGACTTCGTCGGTCTCACCATCGCCGTGCACAACGGCAAGGCGCACATGCCGGTGTATGTCACCGAGAACATGGTCGGCCACAAGCTCGGTGAGTTTGCGCTGACGCGCATCTTCAAGAGCCACTCGGCGGCAGGCAAGCGCACCGAGGAAGCGGTCGGCCGCGAACGCAAGGCGGCGCCGGGCACGCAGGGACCTGGAGCCGCGCCCGCCGCGGCTGCCGCGGCGGCTCCGGCGCCGGCCCCTGGGGCGAAGAAGTAGGAGACGACGACATGGAAACCAAAGCCTCGCTGCGCGGCGCCCGGATGTCGGCCCAGAAGGGCCGGCTGGTCGCGGACCTGATCCGCGGCAAGCCGGTCGACCAGGCGATGAACATCCTGGCCTTCACCCCGAAAAAGGGCGCCGCGATCATGAAGAAGCTCCTCGAGTCCGCGATCGCCAACGCCGAGCACAACGACGGCGCCGATATCGACGGGCTCAAGGTGAAGACGATCTACGTCGAGCGCGGCATGTTCCTCAAGCGCTTCCAGGCGCGCGCCAAGGGGCGCGGCAACCGCGTGCTCAAGCACACGTGCCACATCTTTATTACGGTGGGTGACTGATGGGCCAGAAAATCAACCCGGTCGGCTTCAGGCTGGCGGTGAACCGCAACTGGAGCTCGAAGTGGTATGCGAACAAGCGCAGCTTCCCGGGCTTCGTCCTGCAGGACTGGCAGGTTCGCGAATTCCTGAAGAAGAAGCTCGCCGAGGCGTCGGTGAGCCGGATCCACATCGAGCGTGCCGCGCGCCGGGCGAACATCACGATCCACACGGCGCGCCCCGGTGTCGTGATCGGCAAGAAGGGTGAGGACATCGAGCGCCTGCGTGGCGAAGTCGCGAAGCTCATGAAGATGGGCGTCAACGACGTGCGCCTGAACATCGCCGAGATCCGCAAGCCCGAAGTCGATGCGCAGCTGGTGGCCGAAGGCATCGCGCAGCAGGTCGAGCGCCGCGTCATGTTCCGCCGTGCGATGAAGCGCGCGGTGATGAACACGATGCGCAGCGGCGCCCTCGGCGTGAAGGTGCGCCTCTCGGGCCGCCTGAACGGCTCGGAAATCGCCCGCACGGAGTGGACGCGCGAAGGGCGCATCCCGCTGCACACGTTCCGCGCCGACATTG
>JBJMWH010000020.1:0-2975 GCA_045810245.1 Burkholderiales bacterium
CGGCGGCGCCGGCCCGGTTCTCCGCGATCACCGACTGGCCCCACGTTTGCGTGAGCTTGGCCGCAACCGTGCGCGCCGAGATGTCGGTGCCGCCGCCGGGCGGGAACGGCACGATGAACGTCACGGGTTTGGCCGGGTAGCTCTGCGCGAGCGATTCTCCCATCGAGATCACGAGCGCGGCGCAAGCCAACAGCTTGGACAGCTTCATGTCAGAACCTTTTTTCGGGAAAGAGCCCGCAGCCATTTCGCAAGCGGCACCGCGATGGCGGCGAGCGCGAGCGCCATGAGGACCGCGGAAATCGGGCGGGTGAAGAAGATTCCCACGCCGGCGTCCGAGATGATGAGCGACTGGCGCAGCGCGCGCTCGGCGAGGGGCCCGAGCACCAAGGCAAGCACCAGCGCGGCGGGCGAGTAGCCGAGCTTCTTCATGAAATAGCCGACCACGCCGAACACCAGCATCTGGCCGACGTCCCACACGTTGTTCTTGAGCGAGTAGGCGCCGGTGACGCAGAAGAGAATGATGAGCGGCATGAGGATGCTGTAGGGAATCCGCAGGGCCCGCACGAAGACCGGGATCAGCACGGTGCTCGCGACGAGCAGCATGACGTTCGCGATGTACTGCGAGGCGATCAGCCCCCAGACGAACTCCGGGTTCTTCTCGAACAGCATCGGCCCGGGACGCAAACCCCACATCATCAGGCCGCCGAGCATGATCGCAGTGGTCGCGGAGCCCGGGATGCCGAGCGTGAGCATCGGCACCATGGCGGCGGTGGCCGCGGCATTGTTCGCCGACTCGGGCGCGGCCACGCCTTCGATCGCGCCCTTGCCGAACCGCTCCGGCGTCCTCGATACCTTCTTCTCCACCGTGTACGAGAGGAACGAGGCGACCGTCGGCCCCGCGCCGGGGAGGACGCCGACGGCGAAGCCGAGCGCCGTGCCGCGCGCGATCGACCACTTGCTCTTGGCCCAGTCGGCGAGGCTCGGCAGCACGTCGCGCAGGCGCAGCTTTCCCTTCACCTGGAACCCGCCCTTCTCCTCCGCCCCGGCGAGGACTTCCCCCAGACCGAAGAGGCCGATCGCCACGGGCAGGAAGTCGACGCCGTCCATCATCTCCGGGATGCCGAAGCCGTAGCGCGCCTCGCCCGAAATGATGTCGAAGCCCACCATCGCGAGCATCAGCCCCAGCACCATGCTGATGTAGCCCTTGAGCGGATCCTCCCCGCCGAGCAAGGTCACGGTAGTGAGGCCGAGCAGCATCAGCGCGAAGCTCTCGGGCGGGCCGAAGGACAGCGCCCATTTGGCGAGCAGCGGCGATACCAGCATGAGCAGCACCACGCCGATCGTGCCGGCGATGAACGAGCCGATCGCGGCGATGCCGAGCGCGGGTCCCGCCCGTCCCTGCAGCGCCATCTGGTAGCCGTCGATGCAGGTGACCACCGAGGCCGATTCGCCGGGCGTGTTGATCAGCACCGAGGTGATGGTGCCGCCGTACATCGTGCCGGCGTACATCGCCGCCAGCATGATGATGCCCGAGGTCGGCTCCATGCCGAAGGTGAGCGGCAGGAGCATCGCCACGCCGGAAGGCGGGCCGACGCCGGGGAGGGCGCCGATCAGCATGCCGACCAGCACGCCGGCGAGCGCCATCATGAGATTGAACGGCGTCAGCGCGATGCCGAACCCCATCCCGAGGTGGGCTAGAAAATCCATATCCCGGCCTCGGGAAACGGCAAGTGCAGCCAATGCACGAACACGAGCCAGTTGAAGCCCGCCGCGGCGACCGCGACGGCGAGCGTCACCCACCAGCGGTGCCGTCCGAGCCAGCGGACCAGCGCGGCGAGGAAAAGCGCGGTGCCGAGGATCATGCCGACCGTCTTGAGCAGCGCGACGAACAAGCTCGTCGCGCCGAGCACCACGAGCGTATGCCGCAATCCCTCGCCGCGCGGCAGCCAAGCCTCGCCCGGGTCCGGGTTGCGCAGCGCCTTCACCAGCATCATGAGCGCGAGCAGCGCCATCACCACACCGAGCCAGAACGGCAGGAACGCCGGACCGGGGCCGCCTGCGCCCCAGTACTCGTAGTACCTGAGCGCGCCGGCGGCGAAGGCGACGGCAAACACGACGAGCAGCGCCGCGGTTATGCGGTCAGCGGCACGCACCCGTCACTTCGATGCGGCAGCCGCGGCCTTCAGGCCCTTCAGCGCGTCGGCGTACTTTTCGCGCAGGCCGTCGAGGTACTTGTTCGCCTCCTCGCCGCTCCAGTCGGTGGGCGTGAGGAGATTGCGCTTGATGTAGTCCTTCTGCCACTTCTCGGTCTTCACCACTTTGCGCAGGGTGTCGACCCACCACTTCACCGCCTCGGGGGGCATGTTCGCGGGTCCGACCACGCCGCGCATCTGCTCCCAGTAGAAGCTGTAGCCCTTTTCGGCAAACGTCGGAACGTCGGGCGCGTCGGCGAGGCGCTTCTTCGCGGCCACGGCCAGGTTCGTCGCCTTGCCGGCCTCGATCTGCGCGATGATTTCGTTCGGGTTCATGACGCCGGCGTCGATGTGGCCGCCCATGAGCGCGGTGGTCACCTCGCCGCCGGAGTTGAACGGAACGTATTTCACCTTGATCTTCGCAGCCTGCTCGAAGAGATAGGTGAAGATGTGGTCCTCGGTAAAGGTCGCCGTGCCGCCGACCGTCAAGCTGGCGGGCTTGGCACGCGCGGCTTTCACGAAATCGTCGATCGTCTTGTATGGCGACTCGTTGCGCACCGAGAGCATGAGCTCGTCGATCGCCACGATCGTCAGGATCGTCATCGCGTCGCGGTGGTCGCCGGGCAGGCGGCCCTCGATCCTGCCCGACACGATCATCGGCGTCGCGCCTGCAACGGTGTGCGCGTCGCCCTTCTTGTTGATGAGGTAGCTGTAGCCGATCGCGCCGGAGCCGCCGGCGCGGTTATTCACGTTGAGCGGGACCGGCGACCACTTGTTCTCGTC
>JBJMWH010000021.1:0-7396 GCA_045810245.1 Burkholderiales bacterium
GACAAAGCGCCCTCGGTGCTCCTCGTCGGAGGCAACGAGCACGAGCTGGTGCTCATCGGCCGGGCGCTCGGTCCGGCGGGGTATCGCATGCTTGCCGCGGCGAGCGCCGAATCGGCCTTCGACGCGCTGTCCAGGCACATCTACGACATCGTGATTTGCGACCAGCGCCTGCCGACGATGAGTGGAGCGGACTTCCTTGCCGCGGTGCGCAGGCTTCACCCCAACGTCATCCGGGTCCTGATCAGCGCCAAGCTCGACACCGGAGTGCTCGCCGAGGCGGTGAACGCCGCGCGCATCCACAAGTTCATCTCGAAGGACTGGGACGCGAAGCGGTTGCGTTCCGAGGTGCGCGCCGCCTACCTGCGGCGACGGCGGGCCGCCGCCTAAGCCCGGTCCGGGCGTGCGATCATGACGCTATGCGAAGGCTCGGATTTCTTTTTGCCATAGCGGTTGCCGTGGCGGCACACAGCGCTTCGGCGCAAGGGACCTTTCCGGCGCGGCCGGTGCGCATGGTGGTGGGCTTCGCGCCCGGCGGCGGCACCGACATCATCGCGCGGCTGGTGGCGCAGAAGCTCGGCGAGCGGTGGGGTCAGGCCGTCGTGGTCGACAACCGGCCGGGCGCGTCCGGGAACATCGGCGCGGAGCTCGTGGCGAGGAGTGCCCCGGACGGATACACGCTCCTCATGGCGTTCTCCTCGCATGCGAGCAATCCCGCGCTCAGCAAGTTGCCGTTCGATATCGAGCGCGATTTCACTTCCATTACCCAGGTCGGTTCCGCGCCCATGGTGGTGGCGGCCAACCCCGCGCTCCCGGCGAAGACGCTGGGCGAACTGATCGCCTACGCGCGCGCCCATCCGGGCGCGGTCAAGTTCGGATCTTCGGGCGTCGGCACGCCGGTTCATCTGGCGGGCGAGCTCATGATGCAGCTCACCGGAATCAGCATGGTGCACGTGCCCTACAAGGGCATCGCGCCCGCGATGGCCGCGATCCTCGGCGGCGACATCCAGATCACGTACGCCGCAGTGCTCTCGGGGCTGCAGCATTTCAGGAGCGGCCGGCTCAGGCCGCTCGCGGTGGCGAGCCGCACCCGATACCCCGCGCTGCCCGACGTCCCGACCGCGGCCGAGGCGGGCCTAGACGGCTACGAGGTCGACTTCTGGTACGCGTTGCTCGGGCCGGGCGGCATGCCCGCGCCGCTGGTCGAGCGCATCCAGGGCGACGCGTCCGCGCTACTCAACTCAGCGGACATGAAGCAAAGCCTTGCCGCCCAAGGCTGCATCGCGGTCGGCGCTACGCCCGAAGCCCTGACCGCGCTCATCCGCTCCGAGTACCAGCTCTGGTCGAAGGTGGTCAAGGCGGGCGGCATCCGGGCCGAATGACATGAAGAGGCGCACGCTTGCCACGTGCTGCGTAGCGCACACCCTGCACGACGGCTTGTCGGACGTGAGCTACGTGCTGCTGCCGCTTCTCGCGCAGACGTTCGGGCTGTCGCTCGCGCAGGTCGGGCTGATCCGCTCTGCGCATCGTACGGCCATGGCGGCGTTCCAGATACCGGCGGGCCTCCTCGCGGAGCGTTACGGCGAGCGCAACCCGCTCGCGCTGGGCACGCTGCTCGCCGGCGTTGCCTTCGTCACGCTTGGTTACGTCTCCGGGTTTTGGGCCATCCTGGCGGCGCTGTTCTTAGCAGGCGCCGGGTCCGCCGTGCAGCATCCGCTGTGCTCGACCATCATCTCGCGCGCTTTTCCGCAGGATGGACGCCGCGCCGCGCTCGGCACCTACAACTTCGCCGGCGACGTCGGCAAGTTCACCTTCGGCGGCGTGGTGTCGCTGCTGCTCCTGGCCGGTGTGTCTTGGCAGGTTCCCGTAATCGGATTCGGCATCATGGCCATGCTGACCGCGGGCGGGGTGCTGCTGCTCGTCTCCGATGCGCGCGCGCATTCGGCGCGCGCTCCGGCAGCCGCGCGCGGCTGGGGGATTCGCGATCGGCGGGGCTTCGCGGCGCTCTGCCTGATCGAAGTGCTCGATTCGAGCACCCGCAGCGCGTTTCTCACCTTCATTGCGTTTCTGCTCATCGCAAAGGGGCTGCCGGAGCACTGGGCGGTGCTTTCGGTGCCTCTCGTGCTGGTGGGCGGGATGGCGGGCAAGCTCGCGTGCGGGCTGCTGGCCGAGCGGCTCGGCATCGCTCGCATGATCGTGCTCACCGAGCTCGCGACAGGCGCCGGCATTTTCGCCGCGTTGGTTTTACCGGGACTGGCGGCGTTCCTGCTCCTGCCGCTGCTCGGCGTGGTGCTGCAGGGAACCTCGTCGGTTCTCTACGCGACGATCGGCGACTACGTAGAGGCCCAGCGGCTGCCGCGCGCCTTCGGCTTTTTCTACACCATCGGCTCGGTGTGCGGCATCGCGGCGCCGCTCGGCTACGGGCTGCTCGGCAATCGCTACGGGGTCGATGCGAGCATTGCCGTAATGGGCGCGGCCATCCTGTTCACGCTGCCGCTTTCGCTGCTGCTCGTAAAATCGCGTTCTCCGGGCAAGGTTCCGAGCTACTGAAAACCAGAGGAGGTGAGACATGGAGATCCGTAGGCTGCTCGTCACCAAGGACGTGGTCTATTCCGAAGCCGGAAGGAACGCGCCTCGCCCGATCACGCGCGCGATCGCGCTCGCCGTGATCCAGAACCCGTTCGCCGGAAGGCACGTCGAGGATTTGTCTGAGCTCTTCGACCTCGGCGCGCAGCTCGCCGAGATCGTGATGCCCCAGCTCGTGGCGCTGCTGCCGCACAAGGCCGAGTCCTACGGCAAGGGCGCGATCGTCGGCGTGAACGGCGATCTCGAGCATGCGGCCGCGCTTTGCCATCCCAAGATGGGCAAGCCGATGCGCGCCGCGCTCGGCGGCGGCGAGGCCCTGATTCCGTCCACGCAGCGCGTGGCGGCCGCGGGCGCGACGCTCGACCTGCCGCTCGGCCACAAGGACAACCCATGGTCGTTCGACCACTTCGAGACGGTGACCGTCGGGGTGCCGGATGCGCCGCGCCCCGACGAGATCGTGGTCGCGATCGGCATTGCCGATGGCGGACGCGTGAATCCACGCGTGGGCAAGCAAAGAATTCTTTAACCGACGCTCATGAAAATCTCTAGTCCGATCCGAGGCAGGCCGTTGTCATCGCGCAGGGCGTTGCGGATCGGGCGGTCCCGTGCGCAGAATCGGTTCCGGAGGCGCCGATTTGTACCAAGGTCTGGAGTTCCGCGCGAGGAGCGCGCGCTATACCGGAGTCGCTAAGGGGCTCCATTGGCTGCTCGCCGTTCTGATCTTCGGCCAGATCGCGTTCGGCTGGTATCTGCAGAGTGTTCCGCGCAAGACCCCTGCACGGACGGTCTACGTGAACCTGCACAAGTCGACCGGCCTCATGCTGGGCCTCCTCGTGCTGGTGCGCCTGGGCTGGCGTCTCACTCACAAGGCGCCGCCGCTGCCCGCGCCAGTGCCCGCCTGGGAGCGTGCCGCGGCCCGCGCGAGTCACATTGGCCTCTATGCATGCATGCTCGTGATGCCTACTGCGGGCTACCTCGCGTCCAACTTCAGCAAGTTCGGGGTGAACCTTTTCAACACGGTACTTCTTCCTCCGTGGGGCGTCGACGACCGGCGCCTTTACACCGTGTTCAACACGACCCATGTCGTCACGTCTTATGTCTTCGCGGCGCTGATCGCCGTGCACATCCTCGCAGCGCTGCGGCACCTCTACTTGGGCGACGGCGTCTTCATGCGCATGTGGCGGCAACGGAGCGCGCCGTGACTCGCGCCACGGACCTCGATCCTCGTTTCGGCGCTGCGCTCGCTTTGTCCCTGGTCCTCCACCTGGGCGCGATGATGCTGTCGCCGTCGGCAGCGAAGGCGCCGGCGTTCAACCCGCCGCTGCCGCTGAGCGTGCAGTTGATGCAGGAGCCGGCGACCCCGGTGGCGGAATTGGCGCGCTCCGCGCGCCCGGTGGTCAGGAAGGCTGCGCCTGTGAGACGGCCGGCCGCCAAACCGGAGGCCGCGGTCCCCGCCGTAGAGCCGGCTCCGCAAGCGATGCGCTCCGTCGAGACCCTTCAGACTGCGCCGACGCCCGATGAAGTGCCCGTGAGCGCGCCGGAGCCGGTTGTACTCCTGGCGCCGGTCCCGGCGCCGACTGTTCCGTCGGCGGAGGCGCTTGCGCGCTACGCGAAGAGTCTTTCGCAGGTATTCTCGCGCTATAAGGAATATCCGCGGATCGCCGAATTGCGCGGATGGGAAGGCTCCGTGACGATGCGGCTGCGCGTGGGGTCCTCTGGACGCTTGATTGCGGCCGAGCTCTACGAATCGAGCGGTTACGAGGCGCTCGACAAGCAGGCGATGACGATCGTGACCCGGGCCGGAGTGCTGCCGGTTCCGCCCGAAGGGCTGGACGCGGCCGGAGTTCCGGTGCTGGTGCCGATCAATTTCCGCCTCGAGCGCTGAGCGCGGGTCGAAAACCGCTCCCTATTTCTTGCGACCGCTTTCGTAGCGCAGGCCGATCCAGCCCGCGCGCGGCAGCCCCGGTGTGCGGAACTGTTCCGCCTGGACGTTCCCGGCATCGAAGCTGCTGCCAGGCCCGGTGAAGAAATTCGCCCCGAGCACGCCGAAGCTGGCATAGGTCCGGTCGAACAGATTGGTCAGGGTGGCAAAGAGCTCCCAATCGCCGGTGAAGCGCCAGCGCGCGTCCAGGTTCATGAGCGCATAGCCGGCCACCGGCCCATTGCGGTCCTGGTTGTTCTCGTCGCCGCGCGCGTACTGGCTCGAGAAGGCGAGGAGCGTGGCACCGAAGCTCGCGCGCTCGAACGCGTCGAGCTCGGCGCGCAGCTTGAGCGCGTCGCGGGGGATGCCCGGGATGCGGTCGCCGCGCTCGACGTGAATGTCGCCCGCCGCGTCGGCCGACGAGTTGTTCGGGCTGAATGCGGTGAACGGCGACTCGAATGTCGCATTGACGCGGGCATACCGCGCGGCGAAGCGCACCCGGCCGGCCCCGCCCTCCAGCGCGAGCTCCAGCCCCTGGCGGCGCGTGTCGCCGACGTTCTGGAAGAATCCGGCGTTGATCGCGGTGCCACTCGTGCTGATGAACTGGATATCGTCGGACAGGTCAGTCCTGAACAGCGCCGCACTTACGCGCAGGTTCGAGCCCAGCGCCTGGCGCAACCCGAGCTCGAGCGTGCGCGACACCACTTTCTTCAGCGGCGGGTCGGCGAGAAAGATGTTGGGCAGCCGGCAGGGGGCCGCCGGGTCGGCGCAGGTGAGCTCGACCGGAGTCGGCGCGCGCATGCCCTCGCTGTAGTTCGCGTACCACGTGTCCCCGCGCCGAGGCGAATAGGCGACCCCGGCCGCCGGGTTGACGCGGAAGAAGCTGTGCTCGCCGTTCAGCTCCGGCTGCGTGCCGCTCGTATCCTCGATGCGCACGCGCGCGCCGTTCGCGCTCGCCGCGAGCGTGACGTTCCAGGCGTCGGTCACGGAGAGGACGTCTTGCAGGTACAGGCTGTAGAGCTCCTGCCGGGCGCGAGCTGAGGTATCGAGCTCGAACGGCTGGCTCGAAGCCGTGCCCCGGTCCGAAGTGAAGTCGGCCGGCTGCGACTCCCCAGTGAACCGGGTGCGCGCGGAGTCGAGATTGCCGCCGAATGTGAGCTGGTTCTTGCGGCCGCCGAGCGGCGCAAGGCGCGTGTATTGAAGCGAAGCTCCCACGCGGTCCTGGTCGATGTTGGTCACGTTGTTGACCGCGGTGAAGGCGCACGCTCCCGCAGCGCAATCGTCGTTGACGTTGCTGTTGAAGACGCGCGTCCTGGTCTCGCGGTAGTAGAGATTGGCGAAAACGAGGTTCGCCTCGTCGATCACGCGGCTTGCACGCAGGTTCAGCCCGCCGAGGCGGTTTTCGGTCTCGTCGGGCCAGGTATAAGCCTGGCGCGGCGAGCTCAGCATCGAGAGCGGCAGCGCCTGGGTGCCGGCGAGCTTGTTGTCGGCGACCGTCACGGACAAGTCGAGGTCGTTGCGCGCATCCTCGCGGCCGAGCTTGGCGAAGACCTGGTTGATCTCGCTCGAGCTGTGCTCGCGCCAGCCGGACTCGCGGAACGCCGTAGCGGCGACGAAGAAATCGGCGCTGCCGCGCGCGCCGCCCGCTTCGGCCTCGAGCGCGCGGCGTCCGAACGAGCCGCCATAGGCCTGCGCCGCGACGCCCGGATAGGTGGATCCGCTCTTGGTGAGGACCGCGAGCGCGCCTCCCAGCGTATTCAGGCCGAATACCGGGTTCGAGCCGGGGATCAGCGTGACGCTGGAGATCGCATTTTTCGGAATGAGGTCCCAGTTCACCACGTCGCCGAACGATTCGTTTACCCGCACGCCGTCGACGTAGACCGACATGCCCTGCGGCGTGCCGAGGAGCGGCGAGGCGCTGAAGCCGCGGAAGCTCACATCGCTTTGGAACGGATTGCCCTGCGAGGTCGACGTGACGAAGCCGCCCATCCCGCGCTCGAGGAAGTCCGGCAGCGCCGGCGAGGGCAGGGCGTCGATCTGGCGGTCGGTCGCGGTCTGCACGTTCGCGGGCACCGCCGAGATCGGCGTGCCGACGCCTGGAAGCGGCGTGGTGCCGACCACGTCGACCGCCGGTGCCTCGAGCTCCGCCGCCGGGTTTGCCGCTCCGGCTTCAACGCCGAGAAAGGCGGCAAGCGCGCCGACGACGAGGCTCGCTATTCGAAAATAGCAACGCCCCACGGCGTCTTGCCTACCGGGATATCCTTGATGCGCACATTCTTGGCGGTGTCGATCACCGACACGCTGTCCGAGCGGCCGTTCGCGACGTACAGCTTGGCGCCGTCGCGCGTGAGCGCCATGTTCCAGGGGCGCTGCCCCACGGGGATGGTCGCCGTCACGCTGTCGGTGGCGGTGTCGATCACCATCACGTTGCCGGCGCCGCCGTTGGTGAGGTAGAGACGCTTGCCGTCCGGGTGCATGGCCAGGCCGTTGGAGCGCAAGCCGGCCTTGATCGTGCGCAGAATCTTGTGCTGGCGCGCGTCGAGCACGTAGACGGTATCGGCGCGCTCGCAGGCGACGTAGGCTTTGGCGCCGTCGGGCGTGAAGGCGATGCCGCGCGGCCGCGTGCCGACCTTGAGCTGCGCCACGAGCTTGCGCGCGGCGACGTCGATCACCTCGAGCTTGTCGTCCTCCTCGGCGCTCACGTACACGAAGCGTCCGTCGGGCGAGAACACCGCGTGCTCGGGATTGTCCCCCTGGATCTTGACCCGGAAAGCGACCGCATCGGTCGCCGTATCGATGAACGCGACGCTGTTGGTGAGCTCGACCGCGGCGGCGATGAGGCGCCCGTCGGGCGAGAGGTACACGCCCTCGGGTGACTCGCCCAGGTCGATC
>JBJMWH010000022.1:0-6079 GCA_045810245.1 Burkholderiales bacterium
GCAAGCAGGTCGAGGCGCTCGCGGTGAACCAGGAAGTCGAGATTCTCGTCGACGCCGCCAATCCCCTCAACGCCATCGTGCGCGATCTGTATGTCTGACTCCACGTCGGAATTCCAATGAGGCGCCTCGTCGCTGTCGCCATCGTTGGAATTCTGGCTTGGCAAGGGTACTTGCACTACCAGCACGGCATGCTCACTGCGGGCGCCGCGCCCGCCGATGTCGATGAACCATCATCTAAGGCGATTGCGCAACGGGGTGCATTGTCCGCCGTTCAATTCAAATGCGACGGCAGGACTCATTGTTCGCAGATGACTTCCTGCGAGGAAGCGACGTTCTTTCTCAGGAACTGTCCTGGGGTGAAGATGGATGGGAACAACGACGGCGTTCCGTGCGAGAAACAATGGTGCAGGAGGTAGGGCGGCCGCGCCGGGGGACGGCGCGGCCGCGGGGGGCCCGACTTGCTACTGCATCGGGAGGAAGGCGAATTCGCTCGCGATGAACGCCTGCGTGTAGCCGCCGAGAGCGTTGATCGTCACTTCGGTGAACCCGACAGGATCCGCGACGCCGAGCCGGATCGGCGTTCCGGGAGTCAGGTCCTGCGGCGGCAGCGCTACGCCGTTCACCGTGAACTGGATCTGGGTGCTCGCCGGCGCGATTGCCTGGCCGCCGTCGGCGAGGAAAGAGAACTCGGTGACCGGCACGGCGAACTGTACGTGCACCGGATTGCGCCCGGCG
Source organism: Burkholderiales bacterium (assembly GCA_045810245.1). Lineage (GTDB taxonomy): Bacteria > Pseudomonadota > Gammaproteobacteria > Burkholderiales > SG8-39 > SCGC-AG-212-J23. The sequence continues at coordinate 736 of JBJMWH010000022.1, forward strand.
GAATCGCCCGGGATCGTGCCCACCGGCTGCAGGAAGTTGACGGCGTAGACCTGGTTGTACGCGCTATCCTTGTTCAGGCCTTTGCGGTCGTTGATCGGCGGCAGGTCCTTGAAGTTGAATGCCAGGTCGTAAGTGAAGAACTCGTTCGGCGCCGGCAGCATGAAGGTCGGCGTCGCAGGGTTGCCGCAGACGATCGTCCCATTCACGTCCCCGGTCACGACGCAGGGGGACACGCCGTACGGCGCGAGCGCGTTGGCGAGGTCGAGGGTCGCCTGCGCCATGGTCCCGCGGATCTTCTTGGCCTTGATGATAAAAAAGGCGTAGTTGGTGGACCCCGCGGTGACCTGGTTGATCGCGTAGGGGTCCGCGTGGGCGACTCCGGCGCCGACGCTCAAGGCGATAAGGGCTGCAGCAGCTTTGGATTTCATGGCTTCCTTCTTGGTGATCCCGCCGGGGAATGTGCTTCGGGGGGACGCAGGCGCAATGCCTGTGCCAGGCGGCGACGCCGCGGCAAGCCGCCCGAAATCAATGCAATAGAGCGCCCTTGGCCTGCGGCCCGCGCGAGGGGTGGGGCAAATGCCCCAGGGGTTGGGGTTAATCCCCCGCCAAAAATCGTCCGGCGAGCTCAGCGAACGCGTCGGCCGCATCCCATTGGATGAGGTGAGCGCAATGCGGCAGAAGCCGAAGGTCGAGCTGAGGACTGAGCGCCCGGGCGAGCGCCGCGCGGCGCGCCGCCTGGCCACGGTCCTGTTCCCCATAGAGAAGAAGCAGCGGCACCGGACACCTGGCAAGCCTTTGCCACGGCGCCTCGCCGCCCTTGTCGGCTTTGGCGCCGCGCGAGCTCTTGCGCGCGGCGAAGGCCTCGAAGTTCTTGCCCAGGCTCATGCGGTGGCGCAGGACGACGACCTCCTCGGTCGCAAGGTGGCGGTGAAAGAGGTTCGATTCGAGCAGCCGCCGCGACTCCTCCAGGGTCGGCTCGGAATTGGCGCCTTCCTCGCCGTCGGCCGCGGGCGCGGAATTTCCGGGAAGCGGCGGCAGCAGGCTGCCGGTGCCGAGCACGACGACTTTGGCGATGCGCTGCGGCGCTTCGAAGGCGAGATCGACCGCGACGCGGCCCGATTGCGAGTGCCCGATGAGCGAGGCGCGCGGGACGTCCAGGGCGTCCATGAACGCCGGAACGAAGCGCCTGCGATAGCCGATGGAGGGGTCCTGCGGGTGGTCGCTGCCGCCGAAGCCGGGCAGATCGGGCGCGATCACGCGCAGGCGCTGCGCCGCGAGCGCCGGCAGGTTGCGCGTCCACACGTCGGCGGAAGAGCCGAGCGCGGCGCCGTGCAGCAGGATCACCGGCGCGCCTTCGCCGTGCTCGAGGTAGCGGACGTTCAGCCCGCCGACGCGGAGCGATCGTTCCATGGCTCGGCCAGGTCGAGCAGCACGCCGTCCGGATCGGCGAGCCGGTGCTGCCCGAGCGGACAACACGCTGCGAAAAGCCTGAGGCGGGCTTCGCCTTCGGGGCCCGCGAGCGGCATCGGGCGCAGGTGCGGGTTGTTGTCCCCGAGCGCCTGGAGGCGCTGCTTCACCGCCCCGAGGTCTTCGACTTCGAAGCCGATGTGGTCGGGTCCAGGACGCACGATGCCCATGCCGGCATAGTCGCTGATGCGCCACGGCATGAGCACGAGCGTGACGCGGCCGTCGCCGAGGTAGAAGTTCGCATCCTTCGGCGCTCGCTCGACGGCCCGCAGGCCGAGGATGTCGACGTAGAACTCGGCGAGCTGCGCGGGGTGAAGCGTGCGCAGCGCGAGGTGGCTGATGCTGCGCGGCTGCGTGGATTCGGCATCGACGTACACCGAGGTCCGGTTCGCCATGTCGGCCTGCGACAGGTCGAACACGTTGCCGTCCGGGTCGTGCGTGCTCAGCCCGGCAAAGGGCCGCGTGCCTGGGCGCCTGACGACTTCCACGGCGGGATATTTCGCGCGCAGCCGCGCGAGCACCGGCTCCAGCTCGTCGAGCTCGACGCCGAAGTGGTCGAGACCTGCCGGCCGGCCCGCCTTGCGCGGGTTGATGTTGAGGCCGACGTAGCCGTCGCTCACCGTCACGGCCCGCTCGGGCCGGGTATCGGCGGCGGTGCGCATGCCGAAGGCCGCCTCGTAGAACCGCCCCTGCAGAGCGTACTGGTCGCTGACGAGCGCGATGTGCTTCAGCCTGGCGGACATCGCTAAGGCACCCTGCCGAAGATTTCGCGGAATTCCTTCTCGTAGCGGCTGAACTGCGCCGCGAGCTGCGGATCCACATAGTGCGCTTTCAGGGCCTCGGCCTCGGCGTCGATGCCGATTCGCGCCGGGACGCGTCCGCGGCTCTTGATCAGCGCCTGCCCCTCGCTCGACAGGAGGAAGTCGACGAACAGCCGCGCCGCCGCCGGATGCGGCGCCCTGGCCGAGATTGCGACCTGGCTCGGCGAGGTCACGACCGGGTCGAGGGTGCGCACCCAGTCGACCGGCGCGCCTTCCTGCTTTTCCTTCTCGATCTCGGCCGCGTGCACCAGCGCGAGCGGAAAGTCGCCCGCGACGAGGAGGCGCGTGAGCAGGCTATGGCCGCGCCGCTGCTGCGGTTTCTGGCGCGAGAGCGCGCGCATGTAGCCCACCGCCTTGTCGCGGCCCCAGTAATCGAGCATCGCCGCGTACCACTCTACGTCGCTTTCGTCGAGCGCAATCTTGCCTGCCCAGCGCGGGGCGAGGAGGTCGCTCCAGCTCCTCGGCGCCTCGTCGGGCTTCACCTGGCGTGTGTTGTAGCCGATCACGTACTGGCGCACGTAGATGGCCGCCCAGTGGCCTCGCGGATCGACCGCGCCGGGCGCATACCCGGTGGCCGCTTCGGGAGATCGATACACGGCAAGCAGGCCCTCCGCTGCGAGCGCATCCATGTCGAGCAGGTTGAACGACACGATGTCCCACGTGAAGCGGTTGGCGCGCGCTTCGGTGAGGATGCGCGTGCGCACCTTTTCCCCCGTCGCGCGCAGCACAGTCAGCTTGAGGAAAGGGAAGCGCTCGACGAAAGGCTTGCGCAGCACGTCGGTGTCCGGAACGTTCATCGCCGTGTACCACACGACCTCGCCTTCTTTGCGCGCCTGGTCCAGGCGCGCATCGGCGAAGGCGCCGGCGGCGGCGAGAAAGGCGAGGCAGGGCACCAGCCATCGCATGACCCTAAGTCTAAGGGGGTTTGCAGGGCGCGCACGCGTTACTAGAATCGCCTTTTCGCAAGACTGTTTTCGCAAGCCCCTTTTCCCGCGAGGCGCCATGCTGAAGAAAGATATCAAGATCCGCTCGAGCGAAGGCCCGCAGTTCGATTGCTACCTCGCGACGCCCGAAGGTGGCTCGAAGGTTCCAGCCATCGTGCTCGCTTCCGCGATCCACGGAGTGGACCAGGACCTGCGCGGCATCGCCGACGAGTTCGCCGCGCGCGGCTACATCGCCGCGGCACCCGACCTCTTCTGGCGAACCGTGCCCGGACCGCTCGCGCGCGACGACCAGCGCGCTGCGCCGCGCGGCCAGCCGCGGCTCGAGAAGATCAGGACCGGCGAGCGCGACCTCGCCGACGTGCTGGCGGTGCTGCGACGCGAGCCGCTGTTCAACGGCCGTGCCGCGGTGATCGGCTTCTGCTACGGCGGCCCCTACGCGATCCTGGGGCCGAAGCGCCTGGGCTACGACGCCGGCATCTCATGCCACGGCACGCAGCTCCTCGACTTCATCGGCGAGCTCGAGGGCGTGGGCGCCCCCCTGTGCATCATGTGGGGCGACCAGGACCACGCCGCGCCCGCGCCGGTGCTCGAGGCGTACCGCGGCGTGCCCGCGCGCATGAAGAACGTGCAGCTCCACATCTTCCCCGGCGTGCAGCACGGCTACATGATGCGCGGCAATCCGAAAGCGTTCGACCCGGCAACGTACGACTTTTCGCTCGGCCGCGCGCTTGCGATTCTGGAAAGTCTGCGCTCGCCCGAGAACGAGCCGCGGCCGGCTACTGCGCCACGATCAGGTTCGTCAGCTTCTGCGGGTCTTTGAGGAGCTCGGCGCTCGCGCCGTAGTGGGTGACGCGGCCGCGGTTGAGGACCAGCGCGGTATCGGTGACCGAGAGCGCCACCTTGGCGTGCTGCTCGACCAGCACGATCGCGAGCGAATCCTCCGAGATGAGTTTCTTGAGCGAAACGAGAAGCAGCTCGATGATGATCGGCGCGAGTCCCTCGAGCGGCTCGTCCAGGAGGAGCAGCGACGGGTTTCCCATCAGCGCGCGGCCGATCGCAAGCATCTGCTGCTCGCCGCCGGAGAGCTGGGTGCCCATGGCGGCGCGCCGCTCCTTCAGGCGCGGGAAGAGCTCGTAGACCCGCTCGCTGCTCCAGCGCCCCGGGCGGGCCGCGACGCTCAGGTTCTCGTGGACGCTGAGAGAGGGGAAGATGAGGCGCTCCTGGGGCACATAGCCGATTCCCGCACGGCAGCGGGCGTAAACCGGCATTTCTTCTACCGGCTTTTCCTCGAACAGGATCGTTCCCGCGTGGAGCGTCGTATGGCCCATGAGGGTGGCGAGCAGGGTGGTCTTGCCCACGCCGTTGCGGCCGAGCACGGCGAGCGCGCCGTTCTGGGGCAGCGCAAAAGCCACGTCCTCGAGGATCACGGTTTCCCCATAGCCTGCGCGCAACCCGGAAACCTCCAGGACTGGACCCGCACGCCCGTCAGGCATGAATCCCTTCCCCTAAGTAGACGTCGCGCACGCGGCGATCGGCGGCGATCTGGGCGGGCGTGCCCTGCACCAGGACCTCGCCCTGCACCAGCACCGTAATCTGCTGGGCGAAGCGGAATACCAGGTCCATGTCGTGCTCGATGATCAGCACCGCCACTTCCGAGGGCAGCTTCGCCAGGTTCTGCAGGATCTTGGCCGACTCCTGCGAAGGCACGCCGGCGGCGGGCTCGTCGAGCAGCAGGACCTTCGGCTTCAACCCGAGGGCGATCGCGATCTCGATCAGGCGCTGCTTGCCGTAGGGCAGGTCCTGCGCCGGAATGCTGGCGTCGTCGGCGAGGCCAAGCGTGGCGAGCAGCGTCATCGCCTCGTCCTTGATCTCGTTGTGACGGCTGGCGGGTTTCCACATCCGCCTCGCGACGCCTTCACGCTCGGCAACGGCGAGCGCGACGTTGTCGAGCACCGGCAGGCGGCGATACAGGGTCGTGATCTGGAAAGTGCGGCCGAGGCCGAGCTTGACGCGCGCCGCCTGGCTGGTTTTGGTTACTTCTTGGTCATTTAATAAAATTCTTCCCGATGTCGGCGCGATCGCCCCGGTCAGCATGTTGACGAAGGTGGTCTT